>PFWQ01000049.1:3562-7386 GCA_002791215.1 candidate division SR1 bacterium CG_4_9_14_3_um_filter_40_9 | reverse complement strand
CGGATATGCCGACCAGTTTGGCTGACCGAATAACAAAAAAATGCTTGTTAAAAGATTGAAAACATTACTCAAGGACCTTCAAAGAATACAAGAGATACCAGGCGAGACAGAGAGAAGAAAGCTGACCATGGATGAACAGCACCAGAAACTCAAAGAATTTTTCCAGCAACGACGTGGCGATGATGAGCAGACTGATGACGTTCTTGTCATCGGCATCAAAGTATAAAATAAGACGCAGGGCTGTCGTTTTTATCTATAGGAATTATTTTGAAATTCCTATATAGTAAAAAAGCCGTGGTTGTACGTCACGGCTCTCTCTTACCCCCGAAGTTTCGGGGTGTTTGCAAAACTAATTGTATATTTGGATACTATCCAAATCTGATTGGAATGCAAGCCTAAAAACATATTTTTTGTCGTGGGCTTGATGATGGTTTTGGCTAGTTCTTGTCTGTGCTTTCCATGGCTCATCAGAACTCTTGCCCTGCTAATTCTCCTAGTTTATTCGCAAATGTAGTCAGATCACTGAAATATTTTTCCGGAAGCGTATATCAATTTTTGATTGAGCTGATGATGCTTGTAGTGCTTGCCTTGAGGCTTAATAGATTTTCCTGGATGGTCGTTCATGATGGTTTGGCGTACGATAATCCAAACACTTCGTATAATTTTGCTATCGTTCTTTCTACATTATTGTAAGCGATGGATAATTCTTTTTCTTGCCCCTTAAGGCGATTGTTGGAGATATCATCTATAAGAAGCTTTATATAATCTGCGGAAGGGATTGCTTTATATTGCGCTTCAGACACTATCTGTTTGCTGTCCGAGAAGAGCGATCATAAATCGCTGGATACCTCCTGATCGACTACCTGATCTGCGGTATTCAATAGCGATGTCAATGAAACTTCTTGAAGCGGTTGTAGGCCAGATTCATCATCTGTTCATGTCTGCGCTGTTGAATCGCTTATAGTCTCTTGAGATGAGTTGAGTGTAAATATCTGAGATACATTGTTTGTTTTCATGGCATCGGCGAATTTCTTCATATTGTCGAAGAGTCTGATATCGTTATTGCCTATAGCCAACACTTGCGTACTATTCAGATTTGTTTTGGTCTGCTTATTGTTTTGATCTGTAGTAGTCACCGATATTGCATCTCCACTGTTTTTGACAATATGCTGTTCTCATGATTTGATGAGCTGATAATCGATCGCCTTGCCATTGGCCTCTTGTACAGTGATCGTGTCTTCCATGGTAAGCTGTATCTTTTCGCTTGGTTTCGCTTGCATAGATCTCATCTCTATGAAATCTCCCTGAATGATATTAAGTTTGTATTGTGGAGTGTTTCCTTTGCTTATCTGCTCGATAGAGAATTGCGCCGGTCAGATAAGTTTGGCCTTGGTTCATGCATTGATCTGCGTAACCAACTGTGTATTTTCTTTGAGCGTGATGATATCGCCGTCTTGGATTGTGCTTGTCTGTACACGCTTACCCTTGTGCTCTATATAGAAGCTTCCATTGAAATCTACCACCTTCGCTATGTAACTCGCCTGAACGGAATTGCTGGAATTCATTATCAGTCCTTCGTATTCTGTATATTTATCTGTAAAGAAGTAGACTCAATAGAGAGAAAACAGAAAGAACATGATGATGATGCTGTAGGCGAATGATTTAACGTGCAAAAAAGACCTCTTACGTGCGTAGTGTCTTTCCATATTTTTTAGCATAAAATTCTGATAGAGATTTAACTTATCTGTATCAGACATATGACTATTTTTTTGCTCTTGGAAGTAATTCTTCAAATTCATGAATCAGTTTTTTGGCTATGTAACTAAATGTCATGTGGTCCGTCATTGCGAAGTATGAAGCAATCTGGACCATTAGCGGCTGATTGCCACGTCATTACATTCCTCGCAATGACGATCGCATTTTCCTCTACTCTAGTATACGAATAAGTAGACAGTTTGTGACAAAATGGCTGACTTTTGTCGGCTATGCCCCTTGACTAATGGCGAATTTACTACTTAATTAAGGTTTTAACAGTCCGTCATTGCGACCCCGATCCCGAAACTTCGGGAGGGGAAGCAATCTGGACTATTAAATTCATTATGACGTCGCCTAGATTGCCACGTCACTGATTGCCACGCTACGCTCGCAACTTCGGTTCCTCGCAATGACGGACTCCTCGTAATGACGCAAACTTTCCCTTGTTTTTTCAAATTTTATCAGTATACAATTGGCATATAGACATTTATCTATAAACCCAATACCATGGATATAGATATTGTGTTCAAAACATTGGCTGATAAAAACCGTAGAAGGATTATCCAGCTCCTTAAGCAAAAGGAAATGACAGTTTCTGAGTTATTAACGCATTTTGAAATTACCCAGGCATCCTTGTCTCACCATCTAGATGTACTCAAAAGATCAAATTTCGTAACTGACCAGAGAAGAGGTCAGTTTATTTATTATTCGCTCAATCACAGTGTTTTTGAAGAGACAGTAAATCTGATTTTGAACCTTCTCGTATAAAATACCATTTTACATAAAAGCCACCTCGTCAGAGGATGGCTTTATTTTTTAATTACTTTTATTATGGATTGACGAAGAATTTCACTTGATATGTTACATTCCCCGTGGATCAGCTACCAAATATATACAGAGAAAAATCCCATACACATGGTTACAATCAAAAAGCCGAAGAGGAATTTTAGGTTTTTGTTCATGGCTGAAACAAAAGATTAAATTAATTTTTTTACTTCCTGCTGCAAATAACTTATGATTTCTTCATTGTTTGGATGTTTGGGATCTAGATAGATGAGTTCTTCACTGGAGTCCCGATTTCATCAGACGATATTTTCTATGCTTGCTGTAGATTGGTAAAGTTTACCAAAAAGTGATTCTGTTTTGTCTATAATTTGCCTAAATGCGTATCATTGATGCAAAATATATCGCAGGTCCACTGCATCTTTCCACTTGGTCCTGTACATCATAGCATAGAGTTTGAAAGCTCATAATGTCTCCAAATCATAAGATGGTATCCCGTTGCAAAGAATGATATTTGACGGGATGTCTAATGCGATATCAAAAGGATTCCTGGAAAAATCTATAAGCTGAATTTTTACGCCTGTATCCGTAAACAGAATAATTTCAGATTGTTCTTCGTCGGATAATCGATTCAATGATGATTTCTCGGCATCGATATGCAGTCATCCTTTCTTTATTTTTTCTGATAATGCTCTACCGGTTCATTGATGACTAAAGCAGAAAAGATCAAAATCAATACTTTTTCTATGCCCCAATTGTAAAGCAATAGCCGTCCCTCCTGCCAGGATATGTGTCGGAGAAAATATTTCAAGCAAGGATTTGCATGCTAATTGCTCGGGAGAAAGAACTTTTTGCGCTAAGTTATTTCGTTTGATTGCCATATTTGAGCTCATAAATAAAAGCAAGTAATCTTTTTCTTTTGAGAGGGAAATATATATTTTTCTGGATCTGTGGTAAATTATTTTTTACTTCCAGAGAGTAGTGATCATAGATATATTTGAGTTCTTCAAGATTTCCATACTGCAAAAGCTGCTCGACTATTTTTGCAGAAGAAATAGAAGCATTACCTGGGCTTCGTCGATTGTATTTTTTTGCTAAAGACTGGAGAGTCATAAGTAAGTGAAGTGTGAATAAAGTGTGTTGAGGGTCGCGTAAAGCGGTTCAGGGCAGCTATTTCCGCAATACTTGTTCCGCGTATCGCGATCTGGAATTACTTTTCTATCACTACATTCTGACCTTTGCTTCTCCATTCATTGAATTTCACTTTGAGGAGTGCCTTGTATTGG
>PFWQ01000049.1:1564-3548 GCA_002791215.1 candidate division SR1 bacterium CG_4_9_14_3_um_filter_40_9 | reverse complement strand
TACGCTGAATAATGTAGTTACAACGATATATAGACCGATTCCTGACTGCATGCTATAGACAACTGAGCCTATCATGAAGACCATGAAGATATTCATAAAGCCCATCATCTTGCCCATGTCAGGTGCCTTTGCTCCTGGTATCGTAGGCGTAGCAGGTTTCGCGAGCATAGTGAGTTTCATCTGAAGGAAGGTGAACACCGCTGCCAATATTGTCAGCACTATGTTTTTTGTGCCAAGTAAATCTATACCCAAGAAATTGGTATGGATATTTTTCGAATCTAGGAATTGTCCACCGATTCCGTTGAAGAAACTATACAATCGTCCATCAGGAATAGTGCCCGCAGAGATGTGTCTAATCACATAATAGAGTCCAATGAAGACTGGTATCTGGATCAACATCATGAGGCATCCTTTAAGCGGTCATGCTCCATGTGTTTTAAATAGTTTCATGGTTTCTGCAGAAAGCTTCTTTGGATCATCCTTGTATTTCACCTGGAGCTCTTGAAGTTTCGGTTGAAGGTCTCACATACCCTTCTGCATGTCATTGCTGGCAGACGTCTGTTTGATCATAAGCAATCTGACTATGATGGTCACGAGCACGATTGCTATTCCAAGATTACCGCCGAAGATTGCGAGGAAAATAATCAACATATTGAAGACGGGGCGGGAGATGATTTCGGTAAATAATAAGGTGAGCATAAAAGCTGGTTGAATAAAGTAAAAGTTTGACGTCTTTCCGGCATTGTTTCCCGACTAGTCGGGATGGAGCCGGAAGCTCATTGATAATATTAATTATTGAGATTCCGGCTGCAAAGCTTAATGCCGGAAAGACTGACGAATGATTATATTTTCATGACTTCTTCAGATTTATTTTTGATATATTCGTCGACTTTATCATTCATCGATTTGACGACTACATCGATTTCTTTTTCATTCCTTTTGTGTTCATCTTCGCCTATCTCTTTGGCATCAAAAATTCTTTTGCTTTCTTTCATTGCATCTTGTCTCGCTATCCTGACGCGAGCTTTGATATCTTCGCCAAGAGCTTTTACTTGCTTGGTGATTTCGACTCTTCTGTCTTGCGTCAATGGCGGAATTTTGATGAGCACATACGATCACTCATTTTGCGGAGCAAGTCATATATCGGCATCATAAATAGATTTTTCTATGTGTTTGAGATTTGTTTTGTCTCGTGGTTCTATTTTGATAGTCTGTGCATCCATCAGGGTTACGTGTCCCAATGTAGGTATTTTCATGTTTCCATAAGGAGTTTCGACATCGATATTTTCTACCAAGCCCGTTGACGCTCTTCAGATCTGAAGTGCTTTGAGTCCCGCCTCAAGGTGAGCAATCGCTTTTTCCATCTGCTGTTTGTACGGGGTGATGTCCATGAGAATCGTGATTAAAATGTAAAAAAATAGATAAACGCTGTCCGGTAAACACCGAGACCAGGTCGCGATAAAAATGGTTAAAAAATCGATAAAAATGGTTAAAACAATTTTCATCAACTTTTAACAACTTTTAACAACTTTTATCAAGTTTCCTTCATTGTTGGAATATAAGAAATTGTCAATTCTTTGCAACACTAAGTCATAAGGTCGAAAGTCTATAAGGTCATAAGGTCTTTGGACTTTACAGACTTTAGGACTTTATGAACCTTATGGACTATTTGTCAGCAGCTCTTTTGAGCATGATCATAATATTCCCTCTTATTTCTTTCATCGTAGGATCATCGGTTTTGGTCATGATGCCAGCAGTTTTGAGCGCGGTGAAATGATTTCTATAATAATCTACGGTATTTAAATTGTTAGCATCTCACCGTAATAATCTAGAAAGTATTGTGCCTAGATGTGCTCTGGTGAGGTTTCCATTTGGATTGAATGTTGTATTTGGCTGGCCAGATTTATTGATTCCCATGATTCTCAATTTGCAGGCGAGAATAGCAGAAGTTTTCATTTCTGTCGTCTCTCATCTCATATCTGTG
>PFWQ01000049.1:411-1555 GCA_002791215.1 candidate division SR1 bacterium CG_4_9_14_3_um_filter_40_9 | reverse complement strand
GCAATTAAGTCAGATTTCTGGTGTTTTGTGAAGGACATTGAGAGCAAATAATGAGGCCATTTTGGCGAATTGCTTTCTGGTAATCAAACTTGTGACAGCCGCACTTTTGACCGTAGCAGCATCTGTGATTCATTTGCTATAGGCAAAGAGATATGCTTCATTTGTCTCTGCGGAATATTTTGAACTTGTGATATCTCCGGTTCTGACGACATAACATTTTCCATCTGTGGTGCTTGCCGACTTGTCTCCGAGCGGACAATAATCTGTGCTTGTTGTCACTGTGGGCTCTGGAGTATCATCTGTATCTGTGGCACCACCTACTACAGGCTCTATGTATGAATCGATAAGTAGTAAATTTGAAGCTGTATTTCCCAATGTATCTGTCACGCTTGCGCTTACATCATTTGCCCAACTGACAGCCCCTGAATTTGCTGTAATAAAAACTAAACTTCCTTAAATCCTATCTCCGGAGTAAACCCGCGGAGCATTACGGATTTACCTTAATAAATATTATTTATTAAGTATCGAAAGTTTGCTTGTTGCACAAGCCCTATAGCTTGAACAAACTGAATTGCTTATATCACTCCTTTTCTTCCTCGCTTCATTGATTCTTTATATACTTCCTGACAATTTCCTCATTTGTTCATTCTCATACCGTTCAAATATATCATCAACTACTCCAAAAAGCTCATCACCAAAGTTGCTTTTTAATCTCAGGTATTTGTAGCATCTCTTTAGCACTTAAACTTTTCAATGTTCACATTACATTTGACGGTCATTCCTTTCATCACGCTCATACAAAAACATGCACATGGTCTCAATCAGTTCAAACCTCATCTATAATATAATCATATCTCTCAGCTATTCATGCAAAACTATTCAACAAAATTTTTATATTGTAGTCATTCAACAGCAATCTCTTCCTATACTTTACACACATTACCATATGATATCTAATTTGATATATACAATGACTCCCTTTATCTATCTTCATATCTCTGTCATGTTACAATTTAAACTAAACAGTTTCTATTCATTCATTTGGGCTTTTCAAGCCCACCCAATTCATCTCCGGAGTAAACCCACGGAGTATTCTTAGGTTTTTTAGATAAAATTTCCTAACAATAATGCAGCAGATAATTTT
>PFWQ01000049.1:0-395 GCA_002791215.1 candidate division SR1 bacterium CG_4_9_14_3_um_filter_40_9 | reverse complement strand
GGAATGCTCAAGCTTGTGGTTCCACTAGAGATGGAGTGGCATGTAATAATCGATCAGTTCGAGCAGAATTGAAACAGCTCCCTGAATTTATAAAAGTAGGTATGGAAGATTGGACTGCAGCAACTACTAACTGATGTTCGCATATCGAGACGGTGTATAATGCCTATTAAGAGGATAAAAAATCACATATAAACAGAAAATGCTATGGCCTTGCGCTATAGCATTTTTTTTGAGGAAAAATTAACAAACCCACTCGATCTCCAGCTTTGCTGGACTGTAGCTACTTATGTAAGAGCTCACTATCTTCGGAAAAGTATTTTTCTTTGGCTTTTGAGGCTGAATATAATTTTCTTTTTTTCTTCTGACTTTTGGCATCGCCCCAAAAGTCAGCAAAA
>PFWQ01000036.1:18471-18613 GCA_002791215.1 candidate division SR1 bacterium CG_4_9_14_3_um_filter_40_9 | reverse complement strand
TGATAATGTTTGTTGATACGTATATTGAAGTCCTGATTTGGAAAGCAAAGTAGAAGTCACTCATCGGAAGGTGATTACATTGCCAGTCAATTCTTCATCTGCAGTGAAAGAAATTTTTGCGATACCATTGAGACCGATGTAG
>PFWQ01000036.1:0-18352 GCA_002791215.1 candidate division SR1 bacterium CG_4_9_14_3_um_filter_40_9 | reverse complement strand
TGTAAAATATTCACCTGTAAAATATTCACCTGTGGAGTAACATCCTGTTTCATATCCTCCGGTAAGATATTCGCCGGTCCGTTCATCTCCTGATTGATATCATCACGTAAGATATTCGCCTGTAAGATAACATCCAGTTATGTATCATCATGTTATATATCATCCTGTATAATATCATCATGTTATATATCATCCTGTATAATATTCTCAGGTGAGATATTGTCCTGTTAGATATCCTCAAGTCAGATATCCTCAGGTGAGATATTGTCCTGTCGTATAACATCCGGTCTGCACATCTGCGTGCGTGCTGAGGGAAATAGAAATTCCTAATCCTGTAAGCACAAAAATCGCTAGTTTTAAAAATAGCCCTCATCAGATAGCACTGAAAAGATATTTGGCGTGATTAGCTTTCATATGTGCTGCGAAAGTTTTCGCATGGCGTTTGATGTGATGGTACATGACTAACACAATAACTTTGATAAAACTTGATGAAAGCTGATAAAAATTGATGAAACTTGGATGTTATTTTTAACAATTTTTATCGCGAAGCGTTTAACCATTTTGATCTATATGCAATTATATCCAGAATGCAAAAATAAGCAAATTTTAGGCGACTTTTTTTCCTCACCCTGAATCCCTCTCCTGCAAGAGAGGGACTTTCAAAAAAAAACGCTACAGATGGATACCCATAGCGTTTTTTTCGTATGTTTTGTGATAATCGCTTTAATTCTATAACTTAGCCAACAAAGCTTTGATTTGAAGCAGTAAGGAGAGATCATTAGTCGAACCTGATCATGTGTCTTCCTCAGTCGTTTGAGCCTGATTTTCTGTGTCTGAATTATCGGTAGATGCAACCTTGAGATCGAATGCCAGCTTATCTAACTGGTAAACCTGTACTAGGATGGAAGCAAATTCCCCTCTGGTCATGTGTTGTTGACCAGCATTTGCTGTTTCATAGTTCATCTGAATTCCTGTCACGTCTTCGAGGATATGGTAGATTTCATTTTTACTCATAGCCTGATTGGGGTTGAAGAAATTTTGGCCCTTGCTGGTGACAGTGAGATAGCTTATCAGATCTTTATCTTCGGCATACTTAACCCATGGCATATAGCTCGCTTTGGCGTCCAAGTCGACGAATGAAGTAGCCGAATCCTGGTATGAAGCAGGATTAAACTTCTTGTTATCGGAAACTAAAAGCGCATTCACGAGCATTACGGTGAACTCATAATTGCGCAGATAGTTGTCAGGATAGAACTTGGGCAATTGGCTATTGACGATACCGAGGTCGGCTAGCGTTTTGATAGCGTTCCTATACGGGTTACCAGCGATATCGCTAAAATAGCTTTTTGGTATGCTGTAGGAAGCGACTGAATCATTCCCCAAAGGTGCGAGATCGAATGCTTGTACAACATACTTGGTCATCACTCCTCTTTTGACGTACAAATCGGAAAGCCCCATGGTAGACCTGCCTGTCTGGTAGGCAGGTTTGATAACCAGGCCAGGGAATTTGTCACCAATGTTTGTGAGCACTTGGTCGATGATGTTGGTAGTCAAAAAGACATCGAAATCTGCCCCCGCATCTACGTGCGGGGCAAGCTTTGTTGTAGCAGGATTAATAATGTCTGTCAAGAACCCTAATTCATAAGCAGTATTAACTGCTTTTTCTAGGGAAACTGGTACGACACCACCCATAAAGTAGCTTCTGTTGGTCAAACCAGCATTGGAATCGATGTCATATCCTACCTTGGTACGATAGGTATCGACTACGATCTTGATAAAATCGCCCAGACGAGTGTAGTTGTCTGGGAAGAATTTATCATCGGTACCCTTGACGATACCATGATTTGCTAGCGTATCCACAAAATACCTTTCTGGGATAGTCTCTACATCCACGAAAGATGGCTGAGTAGCGGAAGTTGTGATCAAATTGACTTCCTGAACTTGTGTATCTCCAAAAGATGTCGGTCCGCTATTAAGCTCTTGCAGACCTCATTGCTTTAATCCGTTCGTTACAAGACCGACAATTTCGGAAAAAACCTCTCCAAGTCTATTGGCGAGTCTTGATCAAAATTTGGACAAATCCTTTTTTTCGCTTGTTGTCTGTACAGTTGGTTCTTCTGTAGTAATTGTGGAGTATCCATTGGTCCAAGATGTCTGAGCACTCGTAACCGAACACAGGGCCACAAACCCCAATACTACCGCACATAGCATTGGCTTAATGATTGTTTTGGTTTTAAAGGTTTTTAACCATTGAGTCATAAGCCACTTTTTAGATTTTAAAGCGTGCGTATTATACCCCATTTTTCAAATTTGTCAAGAGCTTTTTACAAAATCGTGCTACGATTATTGAGTATCGCTTGTTGTATAATGGGGAATTTCTAGATTGTTTTATTTATCAGAATGCCTATTATTCTTCGCATGCGAAAACATCTTCTTATCATCATAAGCTTTAGCGTTCTTTTTCTCTGATATCAGGCAAGTGCTTATGATATCATCAATTTTGATGATTATAAAACACAAGTAACTGCTACAATACAGGCTGGGAAGAGCATATCAAGAACCAAACTTATCGAAGAGCTTAAGACGATTCAGGGTCAACCCTGCATCACAGAAAGAGAATCAGACCCCGCTAAAGACGGGGCAGGCCTATATTATCTTCTTTCGCCTATATGTCTTCTGAGAGCTGACTTTTCTACAATAGATCCTCAAGATATCATAAACGAGATCCGACTTTCCGTCAAATGATTTAGTATCACCTATAATGAAGTAAGTCCAAACTTTTCTTATGAAGGAACTCAACCATTTTTTGAGAAAAAAGAGGTGAAAACCGTAATTCCAAAATCAATTCAAGATAAAGCCATATTAGCATTTTTCCAAAAAAATAACACAATGATTCGTATGCCATTGAGTTATCTTGCTTTTGATGCCATTAAAAACTATACCTTCTATACGACAAAGAAAGATCTTACTCCGCTCAAAAGATGCACCAAACAGAATTATACGGTAGCGTTAAATAGTTTTGATGGAGTAAATCTCAAGCCTTGAGCATCGCTCAATCTCAATACTCATCTAGCCTATCGCAGATGATATTGTAAAGGGATTTGATCTCAGAATCTAAAATTTTATTGATGAGTCTGTTGATTTGCGACACAACTATTTAGAACCTCTTTGATTATCCCTGACATAAAAATCGTAAAAAGATATCCTCACAGCATCTGGCTGGTCCCCTATTATAGCGACTATGTCTTTGGAGATGATGCAGCAATCTATGAAATGTCCAAACAATTTGAAATCAAAAACAATAGCAATCAGACAAGCTACTTCAAAATACTCAAACAAGACAATGCTGCATATCTTGTCTCTATTGTCCCTTCGAAGCCTACAAAATGAGTAAAAATTAGTAAATATGAAACGGACACATTGAAAGCTACTATCGTCAGAGAGACTTATGATATCACAAACAATTCCATATTAAACATCCAGCTTTTTTATGCCAGCTATACCAATAAAGCATACACCGTACAATAAGATTTTTATCCTTCTCATCTTATACTTTATGAAATACACTCTCGAAAAAATTGCTTGAGTTGATTGTATTTTTGCTCCTATGGAAGATGCAAATTCGGTCACTATAGAAATCATGTGCAAGGCATGAAGCATTTACGAAAATAAGAAGAATAACGGCATCAGCCACTTCCTCGAACATCTTTTTTTCAAATGAGGGAAAAAATATCCTACTCCGATGTCTGTGGCCATCGCTTTGGATAAGATCGGCGGAGAATTCAACGCCTATACGTGAGATGAACATGCCGGATACTATGTAAAATGTGCACCGGAATTTTTTGCTCAGGCTCTTGATGTATTGGGCGATATGATGATCAATCCTGTATTCCCAAAAGATGAATTGGAAAGAGAAAAATGAGTCGTCATCCAGGAACTCAAGATGTATGAAGACAATCCTATGGCGCTTGTACTGGAAAAACGGCAAAGATATTTTTATGGTGATACGAGTTACGGAAGATCTACCATAGGAACTCAGGAAAACATTCTTGCTTTCACACAAGAGATGCTGTTTGAGCATAAAGCAGACCTGTATAGCAAGGATAATCTCATCATCACGATAGCAGGGAAATTCATCGATAAGAAAACTATGAAAGCACAATTGACCAAGCTTTTCTCTACGCTTCCAAAGAGAAAAAGAATAAAAAAACCTGAATTCCGTCACGCATTACCTACAAAAAAAGTTGATTTTTATGATAAAAAAACGGAACAGATCCATCTCGTGATTTCTGCTACAGGGATTGATGGAAACGATAAGCGCATATATGCTGCGAATGTCTTGGCGACTATCCTGGGATGAAATATGTCGAGCAGATTATTCCAAAATATCAGAGAGAAAGAGGGATTGTGTTATTATATCAAAGCGATGCATATGAGCGAATACGAGCATGGAGTCTTCATCATCAGAGCAGGAATGGATAAAGAGAGATTCGATTTTGGCGTGGAAAGGATTTCCCAGGAAATAGAAAAAATCGCCAACGGCGATTTCACGGAAGAGGAATTCAAGAATGCATTGTGATACACCGAAGGCCAGATCCAGATGGGAATCGAAGGTTCTGATGAGATGGCTAGTTTCCTCGGCACACAGAAACTAATTTACGATAGAGTTGATACACTAGATGAGATATTAGTGAAGTACAAAAAACTTACGAGAAAAGATGTGCAAAAAATCGCAAGAATGTTGAAGAAAGAAAATCTGTATATGTATTATATAAAGTAGAAAATATTATCAGAGATATTGTTTGAGATGTTTTGATCTCAATGTATTTCTTAATCTTCTTACTGCTTTTTCTTTGATCTGTCTGACTCTTTCTCTCGTAAGACCAACTTTGTCTCATATTTCTTCCAAATTCCAATCGCGTTCTTGATCGATTCAAAAGAATAATTTTACAATTTCCGTTTCTCTAGGAGTAAGCGTATCAAGTGCCCTTGATATATCATATCTGAGAGATTCTGTATAAAGGCTAGAATCTAGTTCACTAAACTCTCTACTTGCTACCACGTCCAAAAGATTCCATGGATTAGGATTTTCTGCATCGAGAGGACTATCCAGAGAAACCGTTCTTGTATTATTTGAAGTGATCTCTTTTATGTGTTTTTCAGATAACTCCAGATTTTCAGCAAGCTCTTCGTTGGTTGGCTGTCTTTCGAATTTTTGTTCCAATCTTGCAAATGTTTTGTTGAACTTGCCAAGTTTTCCTATTTGATTGAGGGGAAGTCTTACTATTCTCGCTTGTTCAGCAAGCGCTTGTAAAATAGATTGTCTGATCCGCCAAACGGCATAGGAGATAAATTTGAATCCTCTCTCTTCATCAAATTTCTGGGCCGCCTTAAGCAGTCACAGATTACCTTCATTGATGAGATCTGGAAGTGACAATCATTGATGTTGATATTGTTTGGCTATAGAGATGACAAATCTCAAATTGGCTCTGGCAAGTTTGTGAAAGGCCGCTTCATCTCACTGTTTTATTCTTTTTGCCAATTCAACTTCTTGCTCGACAGTTATCCTTTCTTCTTTCCCTACTTCCTGGAGGTATTTGTCCAAGGATGCAGATTCGCGATTGGTGATGCTTTTACTTATTTTGAGTTGTCTCATCTGTATACTTGAAATAAAGTTAAGTGTTACTTATTCTTGATTTCTTGCTTGATGATTTCATGATCTATTTTCTCCAAATCTTTGAGCTGATCGAAGAAAATATCCCTTTCTTTTTTGTTCATATCCACATCAAATCCTGGTTGGATATCTCCCAATTCGTATGCTACATCTTCTAAAGTTTTCTCTTCCAGATTCAATTCGTGTTCTAATATATATCCCGCAAGCGATTTTTCCTGCAATGGTATGATAGATTCCGATTTCAGCATATTGGCTTTGAGATTTTTCTTTACCTCTAGATATGATGATCCAAATGCTCTTTGGATCTGCGCGTCAAAGGTCAGGAATGGTTCCTGAAGCCTGTCTTTTTTCGCACGAAAATAATTCTGGAATGCCAGCAAAAAAATATTCTCTTTTTGCTGAAGACTGGTTTCTGCTATGCTCATGCTTATCTGTGCATGGAATAATTGCAGATCTAATCTCTGATTTTCATAGGTATCGTTTAGCTCAAGCAGATGCAACTGAGTATTTGTCGAAATTCACATCAATTGCATTATCCTTTGTGTAAATTTTCTCATACTCGCTTCCAGATGCTGCTTATCATGCAAGGAATGTCAGCCGCTTACCTTGTAAAGCTGATGGAGTTTCGCCGCCATAATCTGGGCAGAAGTCGCCTCATCTATTTCTTCAATGATTTTTTTCACATTATGTTGCACACGGATTGGATATTCTTTCTTGTTCCGTTCTATCTCTTTGATGGAACGCAATAACTCTCATTTGATGTCTGTGTATTCTTTTTGCTTCTCTCAAGCATATTCTACGATATATTCCTCTCTTCTGATGATGGAGAATATATCTGGATACACGCTCATGTGCCCTTGAGCATCTTCCTTTCTCTTCTCTCCCTGAGTGACCGGTTCATTTGTAGGATAGATGATCCTCTGACCTGCAAGCACTATATATTTTCCCCTATAGTTATATATACCTGTCGCATATTTCTGTTCATCGTTTTTTGTATAGCTCAAAGGGCGCATGGCTTTGAAAATTTCTTTGAGATTTTTACAGTCCGGATCAAGCTGGATACCTAATGTACGCAAACTGCTTTCCGGTACGCGCTGAGGTTCGATGACTGTCGTATCTATAGCATTTTTGTATACTCATCGATTGTGTTTTCTATCATTCTTTCTGAACATCTTCCTGCCATTTATCGTGAAATAATATAATTCCGGAGAAAAAATCATCTGAAGCATATCATGTACATTACCGCTTTTCATAAAGTCCAACCTCTGATTCTCGGGCGATTGATCAGAACGGAAGATATTTTCCGTCATAGACTCTTGCTGGAATTTCCGAAATTGGAGCATGATAGAATCTATATTGAAGGTTTCGTTGATCTCCTTGATGGTATTTGCCACTGTCTTATCCAAAGGCAGTTTGATCTTCCTGTTGGCAAGGTCGTTATAAAGCTCGGAAGAAGCGAATTCAGGGATATTCTGAAGTTGAGTCGATCCATGATAAAAACTAAGCAATTCTTTTGCCTTCTGTAGTTGCTGCAATTTCTGATACATATCTTCCATATATAGCGAAAAATTTTAAAAACCATTACTACCATAGTGATTTTACTATAAAAGTCCATACATTTTATTTTAATTCTATACTTATCGGACAATGGTCAGAACCTTCGATGGAGGTCTGATGAATGATTTTCTGAATCTTAGAAATAATATCTGACGATACTCGGAAATAATCTAATCTCCGACCTATGTTTCTCGGCCTTGATCCAGCTCTGAATGATCGCCGAGTATAATGATCTTTCGCATCAGGATGGAAATGGCGGAAGACATCGACGTAATCATTTTTTTCTAATTCATCCATTTCAGCTCTTTCGATAGGGAGGAATCCGATGGAATTCTTATTTTCTTCTGGTCTGGCAATATCAATTTCACGATGGCAAATATTGAAGTCACCACACGTGATAATATGTTCTCATTTTTTTCTCAGATTATTTATATAGTGAAGAAAGTGATGATAGAATTCTAATTTGTATTCCAACATTTCTGTGCCGTCAGCCCTTTCTCCACCGTTGGGGAAATAGATATTGAATAAGGTGAAGCCTTCAAACTTGGTCTCCACTACTCTACCGTCTTCATTGAAATGTTCGATATTTTCAAATCTAGATGTGGAAGAAATCAGCTTTAATGTTTTTTTGTAGAAAGTGACCACTCATGAATATCATGGTTTCTCTCCTGCGTGTCGCACTCGATTGTAATCTTGCATATGATAACGAAAATCTGGAGGAAGCTGCGTTTCAAATGACTTTACTTCCTGCAGACAAAGGATATCCGGATTATCTTTTTTCACCCATTCATAAAATCCTTTGCCGAGAATGGCACGGATCCCGTTGACGTTTCGTGAAGTAATGCGCATATCCTGAAAATCGAATTAAAATATATCTTCGATACCTTTTTTATGGTGTGGCAATAATATTACAATGAGAATTATACCCATGATGATAGTTCCTATATTTGAAAGCAATCGGTTATGCGGAAAAAAATAGTGATCCAAAAGATTCCATATTCATCTCCAAACCATAATTACACCTATGATGGTTATCAAGAATGGGATACTAGAGATTAATTGTTTCTTGATTTGCCTTACGCTTCTTTGGAGCATACTTATTTGAATAGAGTTAAAACCTTAGGATCTCTTCATTGGAATAATGCTTCCGAACCTCATCATTTGAGACCAAAATCCTGAGCGATTATCTTGGCTGAGCTATCAGCCTTGCTGGTTATGATGGCGTAGCCACCTTCGAAAGTATAGATAATGACGTCTTCTTTTGGGAAGACTGATTTTGCGTGGAACACGATATTTTTGAAATCCATATTTTTGAGAATTGGACTAGATGATACATTGATGACTTTGGCGAATACTTCATGTTTTGGACTCTTGAAGTTCTGCAATTCTTGGACGATGATTTGCGCTTCCACACTTTCCAATTTGCTTGCCATCTCGTCGCATTCTTTCAAAGTCTTTTCTAATTTGTCGACGAGTTGGGTATGTGTTTTGATTCATAATTTCGCAACGGTAGTATCGAGAATGGATTGAATTTCCTGCATGCGTTCTGAGACTTTTGGTCCCGTAACCGCTGAAATTCTTTTCACTCAAGAAGCGACAGCTTCTTGGGCTACGATTGCGAAGCACCCAATATCTGAAGTGTTGTTTACATGTGTTCATCAACAGAGTTCTGCCGAAACATTTTGAATTTGTACGACTCTCACTGTGTCTCCATATTTGTCTTCGAAAAATGCTTTCGCGCCAAGTTTGCTCGCTTCTGCCATAGAAGTTTCTGTCGTGACCACAGGCAAAGCGTCATAGATAGTCTGATTTATGTGTTTTTCTATTGTAGTTATTTCTTGTGGTGTGAGGAGTCTATCAGTATTGAAATCAAATCTCAAGACATCATTATCAACCATCGATCCTGCTTGTTTTGTCGTCGGGAAAATCTTCGCAAGCTCTGCATGAAGCAAATGTGTTGCGGTATGTGCGCGCATCTTGGCGAATCTTTGATCATGGTCAACGACTAGTTTCATCTATGCCGAATAATCAAATAAATTATTGAGCTATTTCTCCTGTAGTGACAATTCCTGGATCAATAACTGAACCTGTAGCGTCTATCGCTCCAGTCATATCAACTATTCCTGTAAGATTTTCTCACGTCGTAGCTTGATTCCCCTTGCCGCCTAAATACATGATAGAGGTGAGCGCTGTAGAAAGCAAGAACGCCGCCAAGATAAATATAATCAATCATTTGAGGATTCTTTTCTGAGTAGTCATTGTGCCGTTGAATAAGGAATAAAAGTATGTTGTATAGTAAATTGTTTTTGAATATAACATATCATAATGATTTACTATATAGTACATTCAAGCCAAAATCCTCGTCGCTTTTGCTCCTAGATTTATGGTGAATGTACTATAGTTTTTTATTTGGATTTTTCAAGCAGATTAGTCACTGGCGTCGGCACGCTATATTTCTTTAGCACCTCTTTGATCAAGGGGACATTATCGGTCATAATAGTCCTTATGTCCATATTATAAATACGATCAAAATCCTCCTCTGTGTTGACGGTATACACTACTACTTTTTTGTTCAGCATTTCTGCCGTCTTCACTATCTCCTCGCTCACCAGATTCTGCGGGATGAGGAAATATTGGTGAGGGAATTTTCAGATGATGCTTACGCTTCATGTAGAAAACGTATCCCATCACGCATTGATTCACTTGTATGATCATATGATATAATTCGCTGTCTTATCATAACTGGTAAATACGACTTTGCCCTGCATTCAATGTCTTGTCACTATATTGATGGCGTCCAATGCCTGCGCTTCGGCTTTGGTCGGATCGTGGACTTTGATTTCGACAAAATATTTTCCGAACCATCATTGTGTCTGCACCAGCATCTCTTCCAATGTCATGATAGTTTCTCCATCTTTCAATTTACATTTTTTCTGAAGGTCTTTGAGTGTATAATTGTATACATATTTATTTTTGCCGCAGGTCGTATTGTTGAGCGACGGTCAGTGGTAAATAACATTGTAACCGTCCTTGGTGAAAGAAACATCGAACTCCACACCGTCCGATTCGTTTTCTTTGGCAAGCTTGAATCACTTCAATGAATTGTCATCGGCTTCTGACGGATCTCCTCTGTGGGCGATGATAGAAAAATCGTAGCTCTTACCGGTTCAGATAATGAAGTTATTGAAATATAACGAATCGTATCCTGTCCCGACGAGCTTCTGATATTCAAATTTTTTGTAGGCGGTGATATATTTCTGGATATATGGATCCTGACCAGGGCGTAAGGTATGCGCCGTTCAATCGTCTTTTATCACAGCATAATTTTTTTCAGAGAAACGGCAATAACGTACGCCTCGATTTCTATCTTCCTGCGATGGCTTAAAGATGTTATTGAAATCTTTCCAGACCAATACTTTGCCGGAGCCAAACAGATATTTGAGTGAATAAAAGATGTCGGTATGCTGGATGATATTTTCATCTCGCTGATTAGCCTTGATGCCGGATCCTATGATGGTCGCTAAAGCCCTGGAATGAGATGTCATCCCATATTTTTTGAATTCGTCTGTCGGGATGGCCTCCATTTTCCTATGATCTCCCACCACTATAAGCATTCCATTTTTGAAGAATCAGGTCGCCTTGAGCTTCAGATAAAATGCATACATATTCCTATCTACGTATGTGAACATATCCTCTTCAGATTTGCCGTATGGCGTATTGTAGGGTCTATGCGAAGACACGGTCTGCATCGCAAGAAAAAATGGTTTCTTGGCGTCTCAAGAGGCGATCACTTGCAATGCTTTATTGTAAAGCACGTTGTCTGGCGCTGCATCAAAGACATATTTCTTTTCTTCTTTGAATGCTTCCTCGCCGATAATATGTTGAAATTTCACTGATTTGATGAAATCTCTTTGATTAAGAAAATCTAATGTCACTGTACTTAAAAATGTTGTATCGTATCATAAATTATTGAAAAATGTAGGTAAAGCATCAGTATAATTGGCATAGTTGTAATAAGAGTCTACTATTTTCTCTAGCGGATTCTGCCATGGTTCTACTCATTGAAGCAAAGCAATGTGCGCGGTTTCCGACGTGCAACCATTGGCCATGAAATTTTTAAATGTAATACCCTCAGCCTGGACTTTGTCAAACAAAGGATAATTGTTGTATATGCCTCACACCCTTTTGGAATCTACCGTAGAAAACGATTCTGCAAACACAAGAATCACATTCAGCTTTTTGTTTTGGCCCTGGATAGAAGTGAAGTAGTCTTCATATTTTTTTGCAAGAGGATCGTTGGCAGAAAGGAAATCCCTGTCCCCACCTATTCTGTTGTCGATAGCATCGATGTTTAGCAAAAGAATATTTTCCTGAAGATCCCTGTTTTTTTGGGAAATGAAATTGATGAAGCTGAAGAATAGCGAAAAAATAAAAAATCGGACTGCTATCACCATCTGTTTATTCCTGTTCTTAGTCCATTTGAAATGTCTCTGCACAAAGACGAAAATCGTCGTGACTGTTACCAAAAATACCGCCACTACAGCCACAATATATAAGAAGAAACTTCATCCGTTTGAAATAGTGATGAAGCTAGACAAGTCAAAAATAGAAAGCCTGCTCTGGAAATAATAGATCGTGATGACGTCGATCAGAAAGAATAGCAACAAGATGAGACTGATACTATTTGAAAGTATCTTCAGTCGCCTGATTTTGAATATCAAATTTACGAATACGAAAAACAGGATGATTCCGAACACGATGAAATCACTCGCTACAAATCAGAGAAAATGAAAAAACGTATGGAATATAGTCGGTCATTGTAATTGGCTTCCGTAGATGACATATACCACTATCTGTTTCAACAACAACAAAATCAAGGCAGACAATGCGATAGTTCTGCCGCTTCGCGGGCTCGTGATAAATACCTCTTTGATGTATGGAATAGGATTTCGTTTTTTATTTTTCATGTGATGAAATATACCACTATGTATAAATGGATAATTTTTATTGTTTCGGCAGATTTTATCAAGGAAATAGATATCTTAGAACGGATTGTGTTCCCTTTTAGCAGAATATCATGATTTGGGCGTAGAGCTTCCTCTGCTAGAACTATATCTTGATCACGAAGACGCTGGTTTTCTCTCTCCATATGATGATCTTTCGCCGTAACGAGTATCGCATGACGGGTAACGAGTACTTGATCACCCGAACCTAGACCCGCGACCCGCGTCCCTGGTTCCATAACTTCCTCTATCTCCATACGGTCTATCGCCGTAATGAGTATCGCGTGACGAGTAACGAGAATTTCCATAATTGGAAGAACTGCGAGAACCATACGTTTTTCTTTCTTCTCCAAATCTTCTACTTTCTCCTCATCTCCTCTGCGCGACTTCTTCTCTGGATTTCGCTTTGCTGACAAGCGATCTTCCACCGCTCTGTCTTTTCCTTTCAAATAATTGCATGATGACTTCTGCTTCTACGAATGGCACGGTGACGAATGAAAATTCTTCCAATACGCTCACTTCTGACATTTCGCTTGCAGGAACTTCTGTCTCCTTCGTGATGAATTCAATCAATGAGCGAGTCGTGTATCCTTTCTTTTTTCCCAAGGCGAAAAATAATCTGCTCTTTCACGTTCTATCAATATTTACTTTCTCTAAATCATGATAGAAATCTTCGTCAAATTCGTCTGCATACGCCATTTTGATCAAAGCCGCGACCACATCTTCAGCATCGCAATCTTTCAGAATCTCTTTTGCGAGTTCCTTATATTTTTTGTATGGTTCACCTGCGATAGTACCTGTGATATTTTCCTTGAATTTCGCTTTTTTGGTCTGGATGATATTATCGATCTGAGGGATCTCTCCTTTCTTGATATCAGTTCTGGTCGCTCTCTGGAAGTACACTAATTTCTTATATTCATCTGCAGTCACGAATGTGATCGCAGTTCATGTCTTGCCTGCCCTTCCGGTCCTTCCTACTCTGTGGATATAACTTTCGGGGTCTTGCGGTAAAGCGTAGTTGATGATATGAGAAATATCCTGCACGTCGATCCCTCTCGCCGCGACATCAGTCGCGACCAGAATCGTTGTTGTTTTTTTCTTGAATTGTCCGAGAATCCTTTCTCTTTGTTTCTGCTGGACATCTCCATGAAGCGCCTGTGCGGCATATCCTCTTTCCATCAATTTGCTAGCAACATAGTCTACATCGACCTTGGTCTTACAGAACACGATTCCATAAAAATCTGATTCGATATCTATGATCCTGCACAATGCTTCAAACTTATCCCTTGAAGAAACCTCGAAATAAATCTGATTGGTTTGCGTAGTCGTCAACTGTGTTTGCTTGATGGCTACCAATTCGTAGTCTCTCATATATTTCTTCGCTACAAGCAAAATTTCCTTTGGCATCGTAGCGGAGAACAAAAGTACTCTTTTTTCTGGATTGGTATGTTGGAAAATCTCTTTGATATCATCGATGAATCACATATTGAGCATCTCATCAGCTTCATCTAAGATGAGATTGGAAATTTTATCCAATTTCAACGTCTTGCGATTGATATGATCGATCACTCTTCCTGGCGTTCCGACAACGATATCTACTCCTCTCTTGAGCGCTCTGAGCTGGATGTCATAATTTTGTCATCCATAGATGGAAACGATGCTTAGCTTTTTTTCATGCTGGAGGGAATTGATTTCTTCAGCAACTTGAATTGCAAGTTCTCTCGTAGGAACGAGAATGATGACCTGGACATTCCCATTTGGTTTCAATTTTTCAATCAAAGGGATGCCAAAAGCTGCAGTCTTTCCGGTACCGGTTTCTGCTTGTCCGATGATGTCTTTCTCATTCGCCAAAAGCAAAGGGATGACCTGCACCTGAATCGGTGACGGTTCCTCAAATCATTTTTTGGCAAGCGCTTGTAATGTTTTCTCTGAGATTCAGAGTGCTGCGAAAGCAGGGAGTAATTCTGTCATTAAAAAAAATAGTAAATACATAAAACCTTTCTATTGATATAGCGGAATCACAAATTGCTCCGTATAGATAAGTTTTACTTATTACTACCTTAACAACTTGTTGATTAGTTGACTTATAGATATTTCCTAGCGGATTGCTAGGGAATATTTTGTTTCGATTCTACAAGCCTTGTTCTTGACTTCCCGTAGTAAATATGTATATGGAGAAAAAGAAATAATAACAAAAAAAGAAATGCTATATGGAAGAATTAAAAAGATTCATCTTGTTGGTTCAAACATCTATGGATGGAAGGATAGTACAGGCATTGGGCAGTACCAAAAAAGGCGTAGTAGAGCTTAATTGTCATAAATGTTCTTGGAACACCGGCTGCCCTATATATGACAGACTACAATGTCCTATGAAGGATCTGGTTGGTATCAGTTCCAACCTCCTCTACATCGTTGATGCTGATGATTATCAATCAATCAAAAAGGGAGCCATTGATTTGTTGTATCTGCTCCCTATGGTCAAACTTCTGTTCCTGATAGATTTCGAAAAAGATATCGGATATATCTACAAGGCAGAGGGGACTATCCGTAAAGTTAAGAATGGGATAGTGGCTGATTCGTTGAAACATTATGAATCATATTGCAAAATATCCGTAGTACTCGAAATCAAGGACGTACGTTTGTCGCGACGATTCCATGTGAATTAATGTCTATTATTATAAGAGGGGCCGGATATTCAGCCCCTCTTTTTTTTAAGAAATTTTCTTATAAATAATATATGAAAAATGATTACTCTACCTCGTCTAAGATGATAAATATGTTCTTCCCGGAGTCGTAGGTAACTTTGAAAATTTTTATTTTGGTGACCGACATATCACTATTCTACACATTATAAAAATCATTTTGATCGGTATAATCTACCTTGAAACAGAGATATACGTAATCTTCTTGCGTATCATTCCCTACTGAATGCACATCATTCGGCTGGATCATCAATACATCTCACACTTTCGGTTGGATCCTCTCTCCATTCACGACCCGATATCCATTGTCCGTCAAGAAATAAAACACTTCGGTCTGGATTTTGTGGATATGGGGTTGAGCCATTTTACCAGGCTGAACCTTCACGGTCTGAACTTGCGCTCCTGGATGTCAGATGTCTTGAACAGTTGCTAGCACCTGTTTGCTATATCCCTGATTCTGTCATCGTGGCCTGGAAGCGTTTGAAATGTATTTCATGATGAATATTTTGAAAATTAAAATTTACATTAGCCTCCTACCAGAATTGAACTGGTGACCTACGGTTTACGATACCGTCGCTCTACCAACTGAGCTAAGAAGGCAACAAGCCGGAAACCCCGCAGCTTTGTGCGGGGAACATCTTACGGTGTCACTCTATTTACATCTCTTGGGAATAATTCTGCATCTTTCACATTTTCCAGTCAGATTAATTTCTGCACAAATCTCGCTACGCCAAAACCGAATCCACCCTCGTTAGGCATGCCGTATTTGAAGGCATCGAGATAGTGCTTGAGCCCTGGATTATTTGGATCGAGGCCTTGTGCTGTTATCTGTGTGACCATCTTGTCGTAATTGACTTCGCGTTGTGTGAGCGTGATAATCTCTACTCCTCTAAACAGCAAGTCTGCCCTATCTGTCACTTCAGGATTTTTTTCGTTTTGGTGATGATAGAATTTTGCGTCATGCCATGGAAATTCCGTAACGAACACTAAATCAGAATTTCGATTTTTTGCACTATATTCGCAGATGAATTTTTCTTCTGCCCAGGTAAGATCAGGGAGTTTTGTATAATCTTCGCCAGTTTCTTTCTTCATCAATTCATGTAATTCTTTGAATGTGATGCGTGGAGTTTTGTCTGCTAATAATGGTTTTGTCGTTCATAATTGAGTGAGGAGTTCTCCTGCCTCTGACCAGGTTCATTCGATGGTGGATTTGACGAATCTGTCAGTTATATCAATGATATCTTCAAAGCTATCGATGAATCCCATCTCCATATCGAGCATCAAAATTTCTGACATGTGTCTGCTGGTATTGCTTTTTTCCGCTCTGTAAGCTCTTCCGATTTCATAGACTCTTTCAAAAACAGGAACCATCATCTGCTTGTAGAATTGCGGACTCTGAGCTAGATATACCTTGCGGTCAAAATATTGCACTTCAAAAACTTCTGCTCCGCCTTCGGTAGGGAATCAGATAAGTTTAGGCGAATTGATTTGGGTGAAATCATTCTCATCGAAAAATTTCCTCATATTCTTTTCTGCGATAGCGGCGACTTTGAAAATCTTCATATATCTCGGATGCCTGAGTACAATCTCCTTGTTGTCATGGATAGTTTCACCATCAGCGTTAATGGTGTCCTTGGAGATATCTATAGGGCTTGGATGAACTATTTTTCTCAGCACGTCCACGCTCCCCTTCTGAATTTCAAAAAGAAATTTTCATTTCGCCATCTGAGCAACTGCTCCTGTGGCAGTCAATATGGTACCAAGTAAACATCCATCAAGTTTTTTGATCTCTTCAGGATCTTCGATAACTACTTGCATAAGTCCTTGCCTATCTCTCACGATAAGGAAAGCAAGATTTGCAGAAACTGCACGAAGCGTATGTAACCATCCGCGGATAGTGACCTTTTCACCTACATGTTCTTTGAGTTGTCCTGATAATATTGCGTCTTTGAGCATTACAAAAAATATGATATAAAATGGATGTCCTATACTTATAGAAATGATTAATTTTATCAAGCAAAAACAATTAGAGGCTTTTTATATATTCAGCTATTTCTTTGGTTCAGATTTTGAGGTCGAGATTTTTTATCGCATCTTGATAGGAAGACAAATCTCCGTCTAGCATCTGTGCGGCGATATGAGTCAGCTTCTTTATATTTTTTTCGTATTTTCCAACCTTGTTGTCTACGACGAATTCCACATTTCATTTTTCTTGTTCTCGCATATACGTATGGATAAGCGGAATCTTTCCACATAGTAGAATTTCAAAGATAGTGGCTGGTCATCATTTGGAGATGACTATATCCGACGCATTGAGCAAATCATGAGCGAAATCGACGAATCCATGAATCTGCAAAGATAGTTGAGGATAGTCGGATTTTATCTTGTGCGCTTGATCGAAAAGATTTTTATTTCTGCCGCAGACGATAATAATATGTGCGCCAGTCTTTGATTGCGCCAGCTCTTTTAAGATGGTTTTTCATTTTGGCAAACCATCTCCTCCGCCCAAAAGTAAAATTACTTTCTTGTCGAGTGAAATGTGATGTAATTTTTTGATGTCGGGAATTTTTTCTTTGTCGATAGGAATCAAAAATTTTTCATGAATGATAGGCGGGAACACTTTGATATTTTTTTCCGCTACTCACAAATCAAGCGCATAGTGTTTTATGCGTTCGCTGAAAACTACATAATCAATGTCCTTTTCCATAAACCGAGTTCTGGTGCCGGTGAAAGGATCTGTCACAACAGTCACTACAGGAATATCTAGTCATAATTCTTTCAATGCTTTGAGTACCGGCTTCACAAGAAAAAAATGGAAGATTACTATCTTGCTTGGTCTCTCTTGCTGGATTAACTTCTGGAGATAAGGCTTGGTAAAAAAAGACATAAGATGCTGATTAAGTTTAGCGAATGGATAAGATTTATTGCACAGATAGAGGAATTCGTACATTCATTTCCCATAGGTCTGTGCCTTTGTATAGCCGTCGATAACTATAGATTGCACCATTTTATTGGTTTCTTGGAATCCATCAGCCAAAACGATTTCTGTGTCAGAAAAATTTTGAGCAAAATATCTTTCCAAGGC
This sequence comes from candidate division SR1 bacterium CG_4_9_14_3_um_filter_40_9, assembly GCA_002791215.1. GTDB lineage: Bacteria > Patescibacteriota > Gracilibacteria > Absconditabacterales > Absconditicoccaceae > UM-FILTER-40-9. The sequence goes on along the minus strand of PFWQ01000036.1, from coordinate 331 downwards.
TTTCGCCGTAGAAATATGTCATCATCAGGTTTTGAGATATAGAAATAGATATTTCTCTTTCATACCATATATATATTTTTCCTGAGTCACAATACAAGTTTTACTCGTTCTGTGGGCGGTCGAGTGTAGAAAAGCCTAGATTTGCATGACTAAATATATATTATCACCTCCATGAAAAAGTTTCATATCGCCATCATCTGTGATTCTATCGATAGTACCCTCGGGGGTTCATATATTTCTGCACAAAGGTTTGCAAGATGATTGGCCCAGCAATGACATCATATTATCCGGTGTACATCCAGATTTATTGAATCTTCCAGAAAGAAAGATT
>PFWQ01000028.1:14502-14689 GCA_002791215.1 candidate division SR1 bacterium CG_4_9_14_3_um_filter_40_9 | reverse complement strand
TGGAACAGTTACTGATACCACAGATGTAGGTGTTGCAGGTGCAGGTTCTTTAGCATGAGGGACATGAGGTGGGATCATAAAGGTTATAAAAATTTTCATTAACTGGGTATTGGGGCTTTTATCTTTGATAGCTTTAGTTGTTTTGCTTCGAGGCGGATTCAATATGGTGACGGCTGCCGGTGATGAA
>PFWQ01000028.1:4338-14458 GCA_002791215.1 candidate division SR1 bacterium CG_4_9_14_3_um_filter_40_9 | reverse complement strand
AGGTCTTGCTATCATCGGTCTGTCTTGGATCATCGTAAGCGCTATCTTCCGGATAATCGGATGAGTTGCTGGGCAACCTGGTGGTGGTGGAGTTGGTGGTGGAATAACGCAATAATCAATATATTTTCCTAAAAATCTCTCTGCCTCCCCGCCTTGCGGGGTAAACTCCGGGGGGATTTTTTTGATAAACAAACATCCCACCACGCATTTTGCGTGATTCTCCAGCTTTGCTGGACTGTAGCCCCTCCTTCTCAGGAGGGACAATCGTGGGACCGCGTGATGGGAACCATTGCTGAAGCAAGGCCTTCGGTGCGGAATAAAAAATGGTCGACTTGCGCTAAAGTACAAGTCTCGCATCCACTTTTTCCAAAATAAGAGTGGCGTTCGACTTGATAATCGCTGGGGAATTGATATAATAAAAATATGCATTTCCCTACGCTAAAACATAGGGTTGTAATATGATTTATATTTTGGTGTAGTGGCATGAAAAAAGAACTTAAAAAACTGGTGGAAAAAAATAAATTTCTTTTTTGGGATTGCAAGACGTATGGACTTGATGAGTCTGCTATCGTTGAGAGATTTTTGAATTACGCGGAAATGGACCAGATTAGAGATTTGATTAAGATCCTCTGATATGATAGGATGAGAGAAATTTTTAAGTGACAGATTGTGAAGACGAGGTTAAATTATGTTGAGCCTGCGGTTGTAAATCTTTTTATTTCCTATTTTAAATTGAAAAATGAAATTCCATACAGAGATACTATCGAAAGAGCAAAAAAATCTGCTTTCTTTTATCAAACAATTTAGTGGTACATTTGTATTGGTTTGATGAACTGCGATAGCACTCCAATTATGACATAGAGAGAGTATGGATTTTGATTTGTTTTTGCCAAATAAGGAAAGACTGCCTGCGCAAAATATAAACTCTCTTGTACGCGATTTGAATAAAAATGTTTTTTGGTTTTCCAACAAGGATTATTGCAAGAGTACACAACTAAATGGAGTGAAATTTACCTGGTTTGCTTATATGTTTGATATTCCTAAGTCGCAATTGATAGATTTTTGATATATTAAGATTCCAAGTTTACTTCATCTGGCAGCCATGAAAATCCATGCTATGGGACAAAGAGCAAAATGGAAAGATTACGTGGATATATATTTTCTGATTCAGAAGTTTGGAATAGATGCATTAATTACTTATGCAAAAAAGTTTTTTAAAGGCGAAGTAAATATAAAATTATTTCTCTCGCAGCTGGATTTTTTTGATGATATTGATTATTCAGAAAAAGTTCATCGAATGCCCTGATTTGAAAGAACTGATCAAGAAATAAAATTGTTTTTGCAAAAAACTGTTATGACTGCATGTAAAGATAATTTATCTTAAAAAAATATTGTATGAATATCCACGAATTCGAGCTACGTTATCGTGCATTCAAGTGACTAAGTTATAAGTTTGATTTGGGACGGGATCATGACATGGTTTTGGAGATGACCAAAATTTCTATAAGAGGAGGTCTGAAGAAGCCAATTCAAGAAATTGGCCCAGAGGAGTTACATAAAATAACTATTGAGACCTACACGAAATTTAAAAAGGAATATATCGAAAAAAATAAGGAGACACAAGTCTGATTCGCTACTTTGGCTGAATATATCGAACGCTTGGAATACGAACTCAAGGTAATCAAAGAAATGTGATTCCATTCGTACTTTCTTATCGTCTCTGACTTCGTTCGTCGGGCCAAGAAGAATATGATTGTGGTCGGCCCTGGGAGATGATCAGGAGCCGGTTCCATCCTTGCATGGTTGATCAGGATCACTGATGTGGATCCGCTTCAGTTCTGATTGCTTTTTGAAAGATTCCTCAATCCTGCTCGTATTTCGATGCCGGATTTTGATATCGACTTTGAAGATGTGCAGAGAGGGAAAGTCATCGAATATGTAGAAAAAAAATATGGAAGCGAACAGGTGTCATCTATCGGTACCTATATGCAAATGGCTACGAAGGCGGCATTCAAAGATGCGGCGAGGACCTTGTGATTGGCCTTTGATAAGTCCAATCAATTCTCCGGTCTGATTCCGGACGGGATGAGCATCTCCGATGCTCTGCAGTCCCAGGATGCATCAGATGAATTCAAATCTATGTATGAAAATGATTGAATCATCCAAAAAGCTGTTATGCTGTGAGAAAAATTGGAATGAAATATGAGACAGTTGGGTGTGCATGCCTGCGGAATCATCATCGCTCCGGATAAGATCACGAAATATTCTCCTGTGCAATATGTAAAAGAGGGCGATATGACGGTTGTCAGTCAATATGACGGTCCGACTCTGGAAACTATCGGACTTTTGAAGATGGATTTCTTGGGTCTGAGGAACTTATCGGTCATCAAAAACTGTGTAAAAATCATTTCCAAGAAATATGAAAAAGAAGGTAAAGAGATCCCGGAAATCTTCAAGCAATTTTTTATCGATACGTCGTTTCAGCCACCGATCGATGATATTTATACCTTTGAAAAGGTATTCCAATCAGGTGACACTACCTGAATATTCCAATTTGAATCTGATGGAATGAGAAGATTTTTGATAAAACTTAAAGCTGATTCTATCAACGATCTCGTTGCTATGAACGCGCTGTATCGTCCTGGTCCTATGGAATTTATCCCTAACTATATCGATAGGAAAAACTGAACAGAACAGGTGAGCTATATGAGCAGTGAACTCAGGAAAATACTTGCAGAACAATACTGAGAAGAAATCGCTGATCAAGAAAATATAAAGCTGATAGAAGACTTGGCGCCTATCATGAATCTGACGCGAGGTATCGCTGTGTACCAAGAACAGTTGATGTTCCTCGTACAATCGATGGCATGATTCTCTCTCGCTGAAGCCGACCTTTTGAGAAGATGAGTCGGAAAAAAGAAAAAAGACGTGATCGAGAAACTCAAGAAGGAATTCGTGAAAAAATGCGCGGGATTCAGAGGATATAAGAAAGAGACTTCTCAATATATCTATGAGAAGATGATCGAGCCTGCGGCTTCATATTCGTTCAATAAATCGCACTCTGTGTGTTATGCGATGATTGCTTATCAGACCGCATATCTCAAGGCTCATTACGCGACCGAATTTTATGCGGCATTAATCAGGTCCGTAGAAGAAGATACGGATGAATTGAGCCATTATATCTCTGAGACCCAATCTCATGGAATAGAAGTCCTGGCTCCGCACATCAATCAATCCTTTAACCATGTGGCAGCTATCGCCGATAAGATCAGATTATGATTTTTCTGCATCAAATGACTCGGATGGGAAATAGGAGAATTTATCCAGAAGGAAAGACAGAAATGATGAGAGTTCCAGACTCTAGAAAGTTTTCTTACGAGATGCCAGAGCGTCGTAAATAAGAAATCGCTTGAATGACTCGTCAAAGCTTGAGCTTTGGATATGTTCGCAGATCGTTGAACCTTGCTGGCAAATACTGAGACGCTTCTTGAACGGGCAAAAAAATCGAAGGATATGAATGGATGATTATTTGGCATGATAGAAACCACTTCTACCATCACTTTCAAAGAGACCGCAGAAACGTCTATCATGGATAGGCTATTGATGGAATATGATGTGTGCAAATGTTTTGTTTCCGGCAATCCTTTGGATGGTCTCTATGCCTATCTCAAAAATTTTTCATTTATCTCTCAATTCAAAAATACTGAAAATGTCTGAACATTTATGTTCGTGGGATATATCAGAAATATCCAAAGAGCCAGGAAGAAAGGTTTTTTCATAGAGTTTGAAGATATCTCGTGATCCATGGAATTCTTCATCAAAGATGTCCTGGATTTCAAAAAATTTGATATGCTCATCGTATCCTGATACAAAGGAAGATCATTCAGCATCGAAAAAATCACCAAGACATCACGTTATAAACTTATCCAACAGGCATGAAGCAGATATGATCCTGAAATGACCGTCGTCAAGTCTAAGGGGCTTAGGATGCAGAGTATAGCTAGAGATGCACAAGATGCAAACGATAAAAGAGATGAATGAATAAAACAGGTGAAAGATGCTGATATAGAAACCGTGGCGATCGATCAGTTGGCGTTCAAACTTCCGGATAGCGTTCAGAAGCTACAGGATCTGGCTACGATAGTAAATGGTTTTGCCGGAGATATCCCCATCAAAATTTGAGATAAGATAATCAAGCTCAATCAAGAGGGGATTGAGAAAGTCACTATCTTACTTTCGTAAGATCAGTGACGAGTAACGAGGGACGAGTTACGAGAAAATCAAATTTTAAATTCTAAATTTTAAATTTTACATGGATCATTTGAAAATCAGAAAACTTCTAGAATGAGCTAAGAAAATAGCGCTTTTTGGGCATATGCATCCGGATGGCGATTGTTTGTGAAGCATGCTTGGTTTGTGAGCATTACTGGAAAAGCAGGGCAAAAAAGTGAACTATTTCACTCCGACTCCGCCGAGCAAAACATTCTATTTTCTTGCGTGAATGAAAAAAATCAAGACGGAATTCGATTATGCAAAATACGATCTCTTGGTATTCGTAGATTTCTCTGCACCCAATCGCATCATAGAATTCTTCGGATGACATGAAAAATATTTTGCTGATAAGCCTTTGCTCGTCATCGATCACCATCTCTCGGATACGCTTGGCCATGCATCTATTGTCAAGGATATCAATAGTATGAGTACGTCGGAAATAATCTTCGAATATTGTTATACATGGCGACCAAAACTTTTTGATGCGCAGATTGCTACATATCTGTATATGTGACTTACTATGGATTCGTGAAATTTCATCTATGATGAAGATCATGAAAGGATACTATGTAATGCTTTGCATCTCGTGCAACTCGGCGCTGATAAATGATTGATTGTCGATCATCTGGTCCGCAAAAAATCGCTTAATCTCATCAGATTCACTCAGCTTATGCTCAACAGGATGGTACAGACATGAGATATGATCTACTCGTATTATGACGACAAGGATCTCAAAACTTACTGAGTAGATGAAGAAGAGGCAAACTATCCCCTCATGGTCATCCAGAATATCGATGGCCCTAAGCTTGTCCTCATCCTCAAGAAAAACGGCGACAGAGTGAGATGATCTCTGAGATCCAAGAAGGTTTTGTGAAAGAAGCTCATCGACTGCGATGCTATCGCAAAAAAATTCAACGGAGGAGGGCATAAGCCTGCGGCTTGATTCTCGATCCCTGTCGCTGGAAAATTCGAAGATCAGGTCAAAAAGGTTGTTGGTCAGATCCAAGGAATTTTAAGTGCTAAGTTTTAAGTGTTAAATAAAGGGTTTCTTCTACTTAAAACTTAGAATTTAACACTTAACATTAAACAAGTTGTTTATCATTTAAAATCTATTAGAGATGCAGACTGTTAGATTATATAATGTGTGGTTGCGTTTGCTTAGGCCGTTGCTGCATATGGTGATTATAGTGGGTATTTTTTATGTGCTGTATGAGGTACGCCATGTGACAGATTTGATTCCTTGGGTGCAACTTCCAATCCCTGTAATTAATTATCAGGAAACCATGCTATATGCCTGAATTAGTGCTGTCCTCTTTGTCGCTATAGGAATCATAAAAAAGCTCTATGAACTGTATAAACCTGTGCAAAAATATTTTCAAACGTTTAGTAAGGTGTGGATATACCGGATTATCGTCATCTCCTTCATCGCGTATTTCGGGCAAGGATTTATATTCTTTTTCGGAATATCAAGATTCATCATTTTGATGTGAAGTTTCTTTACTTTTTTTGCGCTTTTCTTTTTTGATCAGATATGGAATTATATAGAATCACGTAGAAATAGGTATGGGCTTGATAAGATTATCATCATAGGAAGCGATACTCTTGAGAGTTATAAAGCTATTGAAAAAGTGAAGAGGTGATTTTCATTCAAAACTGAATTTGTTAAGTCATCTGATCTGGGCGATATCAAACTGGAGGATTATTTCATGGTAGTGGCTGTTGGAAGTTTCCAGAAAAAATTTCTTCAAGAAATTTTTGAAAAGATCAGATTTACTCATACAAGATTTTACCATATTAGTGAGTGATTTTTCCTTGAGGATGTTGTCTATACCCCTGAAAATATTGATAATATCGTGGCTTTGGAATACAAGCATTCGATGCTTGATTGACGGTCCGCTGTGTTCAAAAGAGCATTTGATATATTCTTTTCGCTCATAGCTATCCTTGTGTTTTTACCTATCATGCTGTTTATTGCTCTCTTGATCAGATTAGATTCTCCAGGTCCTGCTATTTATATACAGAAAAGAGTGGGCAAAAGAGGTGAACTGTTTACCTTTTGGAAATTTCGTAGTATGTATACGCATCTGAGTGTGGGAGCTGAATATGGATGAAAAAAAGCTCAAGATATCTATAAAAACCTTATTAAGTCTTCAAGTAATGTGAGACAATGAGTATTGCCAAAGATTGAAAATGATCCAAGGGTAACTAGAATGTGAAGATTTCTAAGAAAAACATCGCTTGATGAATTGCCACAGCTTTTTTGTGTGCTTTGGGGAACTATGTCTTTGGTTGGTCCTAGGCCACATCTTCCTGAGGAAGTAAAAAATTATGAACATCGACAAAAAAGACTCTTTTCTATTAATCCAGGTATAACGTGATATGCTCAGGTGTTTGGCAGAGATAATTTGGATTTTGAAGATGAGGCAAAACTTGATTTGTATTATATTCAGCATCGATCAGTTTTCTTGGATATGTATATTCTGTTCGCTACGTTTGGTGTAGTGTTTAAAGGGAAATAAATGCTTCGCGTTAAAAATGGTTGAAAATCGTTGAAAATGGTTAAAAGTTGTGGCTTCGAGTTTTAACAAATTTTAACAACATTTATCTATTTTTATCTTCTTGGTTATTGGTATGAGCTTAAGCGAAGAAACAAAAAAAATACAGTGGTTTATCAAAGCGCATCCGCAGATCACGAGCCTACCAAATGGGCAGGTAAATCTGAATAAGAAGGATGTGTCAGCTTTGTATGTGCGTCTGATAGATTGTATCGTCGATCACAATCATCTGTACTATGTAGAGAACAAACCCATCATTTCCGACAAAGAATATGATGAACTTTTTGATTATCTCAAAAGAATAGAGGAGCATTTCCCGCAGATCATCTCTTCCAATAGTCCTACACAATGATTGGTCGGGCAGATAAGCGGATGATTCGCCCAGGCGAAGCATAAGGTGAAATTAGCGTCGTTGGAGAATACCTACAATGCTCAAGATATCAGAGAATGGGACGAAAGGATTCATAAAATAGTTGAAGGTCATAAGGTCCCCGAATTGGTCGGGGCAGGCTCCGGTCATAAGGTCGAAAATCAAATAAAAATTACCTATCGTGTGGAGCCGAAATTCGATGGATTGAGCGTAGAACTCATCTATGAAAAATGAAAATTCGTTCAGGCCATCACCCGCGGCGATGGGTTGGTAGGTGATGATATCACCAGTAATGTAAAAACGATAAAATCCATCCCTCATGATTTGGAATTTCCTGTAGATGTCAGGGTAAGGGGCGAAATCATGATGCCAAAATCCGTGCGGAAGGAACTCAATAAGGAGAGAGAGGAGGATGGAGAAATCCCTTTTGCAAATACGAGAAATGCTGCTGCTGGAAGCATCAAACTTTTGGATTCCCGCGAGGCGGCGAGAAGAAAGCTGGTATGTTTTGTATATGATATCTTATTAGTACAAAGTACAAAGTACAAAGTACAAAGTACAAAGTACAAAGTACAAAGCACCTTGGAATCCCTGTGACTGCCTGTATTCCCTTGGGTAAAAATTGGGAAAAATATCGATGAAGTAGTGGCTTTGTGTGAAGATGAAAAGGTGAAAAAGATGCTGGAAGGTGAGGATATAGATTTCGATGGGTTAGTCATCAAAGTAGAATCTCTGGATCAGCGCCAGAGCATTTGATCGACAGATCACCACCCGAGATGGGCAGTGGCATATAAGTTCCCTGCGCAGGTCGTAGCGACACAAGTCAATTCTGTAGATTTCCAGGTTGGTCGTACATGAATCATCACTCCTGTCGCTAATCTTGAACCGGTAGAACTTAGCTGAGTGACTATCAAAAGAGTCAGCCTTCATAACTGGGATTTCATCAAATCCAAAGATATCCATGCGCATGACCGAGTGCGATTGCAAAGGAGCGGAGAAGTGATCCCTTATATCGTCTCTGTCATAAAGGACAGGAGGTCCAAGGTCGAAAGTTCAAAGTCGAAAGTTCAAGGAGTTGTTAAAATTCATCCGCCAAAAGTATGTCCGTCATGCGGAGAAAGAGTTGTGCATGAAGATATTCATTATTATTGTAGAAATCCTTTTTGTCCCGCTCAGGTCAAAGAAAAAATCGTGCATTTTGTCAGCAAAAATTGTATGGATATCGAAGGCATCGGCGACAGCACCGTTGATGTATTCGTGGATCAATGATTACTCAAAAATGTCGCCGATATCTATCTGTTGCTTGAATCCAAGTACGTGATGCAGATTGCGAAATTACCATGATTCGGCGATAAAAAAATAACGGAAATGGTTCACCAAATCTGAGAATCGAAAAAGAAACCGCTCTGGAGATTGCTTAATGGGCTCGGAATTCCGCATGTAGGAAAAAAGACGGCTCTTGACCTTGTCAAGGCAGTGACGAGTAGCGAGTACAAAGTGACGAGTTTGGATGACCTTACCAAGATAATGAGTAATGAGGAATTTTTGACTGGTATATATGGAATCGGTGAGAAAAGCGTTGAGGGGATTGGGAGATTTTTTGGAGATAGGGAGAACAAGAAGATATTGCAAAGACTTGAACATGTTGGCGTGAATTTTGACCCGTCCAAATATGCCGAATGAATGTTGGATGCGGAGCATGCGAAGTGATCTTTTTCTATCACCTGAACATTCCCTGCAAGCAGAGAAACGATTACTCAAGAGATGCAAAAAAACTGATACTTATTTCACGATAGTCCGACCAAAACAACGAATCTGATGTTGGTGGGGGAGGATCCAGGAAGTAAAAAAGCGAAAGCTGAATCACTAGGTTTGAAGATGTATGAATGACGAGATGTGGTCCTTAAAGAATTCCCGTTTTTGAAAAATATAGTTTCAGAATCAGTTAAACCAAAGTCTCAAAGTCTTTTCTAGAATTTCTTTTTTTGGCCTTGCCGGCCGGGCCTCACTTTCCCTCATTGCCGGGAAAGTAAGCAAAGGGGCTAGTTCTTTGTGAGACTCGCTATATAGTTTAGGGTGTTTTTTTAGAATGTATCCAGCTCAAACAATTCACAAAGAACTAAAAGCATTGACTAGTAGTTGCGTTTTGTACCCTTCTTAACTTTTTTTAGAAAAAATCCTTGGGCTCGCCCTGTGAAGGGAGCCCAGCTTTGCTGGATTAAAAGGTTGGGGGGTGGGTTTGTTTTTCTAAAATTATTTTAGAAGAAATTCATTGATTAATGATTGTATTTTTTCTTCTTGCTCTGCAAGAAGTTTTTTCTCGTCCGGTTTGAAGGTGGAGAGGACGTAGTCGGCGACATCATTCTGATTTGCGGGTCTGTCTATGCCGATTCTGAGTCTTCGGAAGCCTGCCCCGTCTATAGCGGGGTCGGGACTTCAGAGTTTTTCTATGGTGCTTTTAAGTCAGTTGTGACCTGCTGAACTTCCGCCGAGTTTGAGTTGTATTTTCCCGGTAGGAAGGTCGATTTCGTCGTGGATGACAAGAATGTGCTCTGGTGAAATTTTGTAAAAATTTGCAATGGGTCAGATAGATTCTCAAGAGAGATTCATGAATGTTTGTGGTTTGAGGAAAATCACTTTTTCCTCGTCGATAGTGGTCTGGAAAAGCTCTCCCTTGTATTTGTTGTCATATGTAAATTTACCCAATTTATTTTGTTCTACGAAATTATCTAAGACGACGAAGCCTATGTTGTGTCTTGTTTTTTCGTATTGTTTTCAAGGATTACCCAATCACACTATCAATTTCATATCGTGTTAAGTGTTAAGTGTTAAATGTTAAGTAGACGGATTTTTTATATTCTCGGAGGTAGTCTTTACTATCTTAGTAAGCATTTTTATGATTTCTTCTATTTCATGTAAATAT
>PFWQ01000028.1:364-4285 GCA_002791215.1 candidate division SR1 bacterium CG_4_9_14_3_um_filter_40_9 | reverse complement strand
TCTTGTTTCTCTAGCTTCTTTTGATGCAATTGCCATTTTTGTAGACGGAATCTTTTCTGTTTGTTTATATTTAGAACTTAGCACTTAAAACTTAGCATTCTTTAGAGAACTTCTTGCATTTCATAAAATTCTAAGGTGTCTCCGATTTCTATCCTCTTTCCTGAATGTACTTTCATTCCGCATTCTTCTCCTTCATGCATCTCTTTCACTTCATCTTTATTTTTGTGGAGGGAAACTATCTCTCCGTTGGCTACGATGATCTCTCCCGTGTCCGGACCATGGTCTTTGGTGGTGGCATCTGTCCTCAATATCCTGAATTTGGATTTATTCTTCACTTTGCCTGAAAGTACCTTTCCTCCGATGACCATCTCTTTCGCTTTGGCGAAGAAGATTCCTAAGACTTCTAATTTACCGGTGACGGCTTCGGCCATCTCTATTTCCACCATTCCATTGACGAGTTTCTGGATATAATCAGTGAGTTCGTAAATGATGTCGTAATTTCTCATCTCTATCTTCATAGATTCAGCTTTTTTCTTGAGGATGGTATTGATGGTGATATTGAACCCGATAAGGAGGGCTCATGATGCTTGTGCTAGTGACAAATCTGACTGGGAGAAGTATCCTGCTTCAGAGTGGATAACTTTGATTGTTACGTTTTTTGGCAGCTGTATTCCATTTATCGCCTGCTGTAAGGCCTCCAAACTTGATGATCCATCTGACTTGAGAATAAGTCTGAGTTCAGCTTCTTTGTTCCCTGATTTGAGTCCTGCGATGAATTGCTGTACGGCGGACTGGGGAGACCGTTTCTTGATCTGTTCTTTGATGAGTGCTATCTTTGCTTGTGCTTCTTTTTCGTTTTTTACAACCTCAATGATGCGTCCTGGCTCCGGGAGATCAGTTATTCCGAGGAGTTGCACAGGTTCACCACCAGTCACTTCCGTTATATTCTGTCCTTTCCGGTCCTTCATTCTTCTGACTTTACCATAAGTATTGTAGGCTACGACGATGTCTCCGACTTTGAGCGTTCCTGTCATGACAATGACGGTAGAAACAACTCCTTGTTTTGGATCCTTGTTGGCATCCAGAATAACTCCTACTGCGGATCTTTTTGGGTTATATTTGAGTTCAAGGATCTCCGCCTGGAGAAGGATTTGTTCCAATAACTGGGGGATTCCTTGACCGGTCTTGGATGAAATGCCGATGACAGGAACATCTCCTCATCGATCTTCTGCAGTGAGTCAGTGTTTCGCTATATCTGTCTTGATCTGGTCTATCTTGTTACCTGGCTTATCGATCTTGGTGATCGCTATGATGATAGGCACTCCTGCGGCTTTTGCATGACCGATAGATTCCACTGTCTGCGGCATCACGCTATCATCAGCAGCTATTACGATGACGGCGATATTGGTAAGTTTGGCTCATCTGGCTCTTAGACTGGTGAAAAGTTCGTGTCAAGGTGTGTCTATGAAGGTGATAGGTTTACCGTTGTAATTTATCATAGAAGCTCAGATGGATTGTGTGATTCCTCCTGCTTCTCCTGAAGCTACTTCAGTCTTTCTGAGGTAGTCCAGCAAGCTGGTCTTTCCATGATCTACGTGTCCCATGATGGTCACGATAGGCGCCCTTGGTAGCAGATTTCCCATCCATGATGGACTAAAGTCTGTTTCTTTATCTAGGTCAAGGATGGCCTGAAGATTACCGCTCATAAATGTTTCTACGCCGAGTTTATTTTCTTTTTTGGTTACGGCGACGCCTAGGTCAGCTGCGATAAGCGATGCTGTATCAAAGTCCAATGAAGCCGTTATTCCTTTCATGATTTTGTTCTGCAGCAATGCTTTCATTACTTGTGGAAGCGGAATTCCCATCTTCTCAGAGAATTCTTTTACGGTGATCTGTTCATCGATAGCTATGGTAGCTTTCTTTACTAAGTTTGCTGAGGTTGTTGCTGCCTTTTCAATCTTTTTGATATGCGAAATATTTGTCGCTGGATGCGGAGTATGTGGATATGGTTTGTATGGTTGATTTCACCCCGTAGCTTTGTACGGGGCAGGCCTATTCCTGCCCTGGTATCCACCGGATCATCATCTATATCCTTGAGGTTTTTGATGACCGCCATGGATAGGTGCTGCCTTTGGTGGAACGTATGCTGCTCTTTGCGCAGGCCCCGCCCCATGCGGGGTAAATCTTTGAGGTCTAGAATCTCTCGTTGGAGATGAGGATGGATAATTTCTTGCTTCTGCTTTTTTTGGTTGTTGAATATCAAAAGAAAATGTTGGTCTTCCATATGGTGCCTTGGAACTTCTTGGTTGGTTCGGGGTTTCTGAAGATTTTTCAAAAATATCTGAAGTGGTGACAGCCGTCTCTTCTTCAGGTTCTGATTTTTTCTCTTCTTTTTTGAAGCCTAATCAGGAAAGAAATCCTCATCATGATCACAGAATTTCAGAGGATTTTAAAACAGATGATTGAAGATTCTGTTCAGAAGATTGGACTACTTCTTCAGAATTTTTTCCTGTTTTTTTTGTAGTTACTTTCTTTGCAGCTGGCTTTTTAGTAGGCTTTGCCTCGTCTTTCGTCGCAACCTTCTTTGTGTTTTTCCCCAGCCTTGCTGGACTAAAGTCTTCTTTTTTTACAGTTACTTTTGGCATACAATCAAAAAAATTGATTTAAAATGATGAAGGTTATACTAGGTAAATAGTGGATTAATGCAAGGGGAAACCTATTTTTTATTTGCATTGTTTGTTTATTTAGAAAATTCTTCCTCTGAAATTCCTCATTGTTTCAGAATTGATTTTATGGTTGGGATAGGAATATCTTTTGATCAATGAAAAGGCACTATGATTGTTTTCTCTTCTTTTCTCAAAATTACATGACTTCATTTCTGTCTGATAATCGTACATCAAAGTCTTTGTAGTATATTTAACACTTCCTGTGCTTTCATCGGATTAGGCATATTCTACTTCTTTTTTGGTAAATTTTGACGCATAGACTTCTTCTAGGTATGCCTTGAGCGCTTGTTTTACATTTTTTTCTGCTTCATCAATAGTATCGCCAAAATCTGACAGATTGAGTTGAGGGATTTCAGCTATATATTGTTTTGTTTGCGGATCATAATTGTAGGTGATATTAAAGTTTACCATGTGTTTTGGAGAAAGAATAAATGTTGATTTTATACTAGGAAAATAGGGGATTAATGCAAGGGGAATTGAAATAAACAAACCTCTACTCCGCAAAATTGCGGAGCCTCTTCTCCTTATCAGGAGACACATTTTTTATTGTCCCTCCTGATAAGGAGGGGCTACAGTCCAGCAAAGCTGGAGAACCACGCAAAATGCGTGGTGGGAGGTTTGTTATTTAAGAATTGAGAAAAATTTATTAAAAAAAAGAGTCTCGAAATTTTCGAGACTCTTATGATATCAGCAATTGAAGAACTATTCTTTCAAAAACCTAATGGGTTTAGCATCCGAATAAACGGTCCCATTATGTGTATCTGTTTTGATGATATATACCCCTGGTTTAAGCATAGATACATTGATGCTCATTAAAGAGTTTTTGTCAACAATTACCATCACAAGTTGCCCAATCTGGTTATAGATCTCAATTTTCTCAAATCCATCGGTATAACCTAGGATTTGAATGAAATCCTGAACTGGATTTGGACAGATTTGGACAGATTCGAAGGTCGCGAATTGCGGGTTGTGGATGCCTGTATTTTTATCAATATATATTGAATCAATAGCGCTTCCGCAACTATTGGTTACGGTAAGATATGTCCAGCCTAAGGCTAGTGTATCTACATTGATAGTCGAAGTGCTTGCTCCGTTACTCCAAAGATAGCTATCAGCATCGGTGATGGTAGGGGTCAGAGTGATATTATTCTGTTGTAAGGTCAGAATAATAGTGTCTTGGATGAAGCTTACTGTG
>PFWQ01000028.1:0-147 GCA_002791215.1 candidate division SR1 bacterium CG_4_9_14_3_um_filter_40_9 | reverse complement strand
TCAATGTAATATTGGTAGTAACAATACTATCACAACTATTAACTGCCTGTAAGGTATCTACGTAAGTACCGCCTGTGGTGTAATTGTGGGTGCCGATGCTGAAGGTATCACCTGCACAGAGGTTAATGTTCTGGCTGGAAGTGACGG
>PFWQ01000043.1:14148-15052 GCA_002791215.1 candidate division SR1 bacterium CG_4_9_14_3_um_filter_40_9 | reverse complement strand
GATATAAATCTCATATAGTCTGAGTATCTGGAATGATCGTAATTCTGAGACAGTCTTCACTACGCTTTGATCTCCGCTCTTGACTGCTATATAGAGATCCCTTTCCCCTTTCTTCTCCTTGCTTTCGACTTTCTTGATTTCGTAGTCGCTGCTGAATGAACCCACTACGAGTTGTTGTAATAATTCCCGGTCAAAGTCATTCTTTAATTCTTCCGGAACCTTGTAGTCCATCCCTGGAAATCTAGATAAATATTCCTGATACCGGATCTGGTCTTTGATGTCGCCTTGGACTGGTCAAAAAAGCTTCTCGTATTTTTCGACGATCTGTTTTTTCTCAGCCTTTTCTCTGAGTTCCTCGATAAATGCTTGAAAATCAAACAACATTGTGAATTTGATTTACAATTTAAAAAATTGGTCTTTATTGGTGTATATATAGACAATTGTGGGCTGTTTGCAAGTGCTATTACCCAGTCCGTCATTGCGAACAAAGTGTGGCAATCTGGACGTGACATGATCAGCTTCGTTAGATTGCCACGTCGTTTCACTCCTCGCAATGACAACTCAGCAATAACAATTCTAGTCTCACTCCATTTCCTTGATTTGATCACGAATCACAGCCGCTTTTTCAAATTCCCGATTTTTGATAGCCTCATCCAGCTGAGCTTTGAGATCTTTGGCGATGATAGCTTTTTCAGCTTTGGTCATCCTCTTGAGTCTTCTGACCTTGCCTCTGGTAAGCATATTGAAGCCCTGAGTCAGGTTTTCATCTGTTTTCACCACTTCCAATCATTTGACGTTGGAAGTCGCTTTTGTTGGCGTAATGTTATGAGCTTTGTTGTATTTTTCCTGGATAGAACGGCGGCGGTAGGTTTCCCGGAGCGCCTTGATCATGGATTCTGTGAAA
>PFWQ01000043.1:0-14131 GCA_002791215.1 candidate division SR1 bacterium CG_4_9_14_3_um_filter_40_9 | reverse complement strand
GACTTCGCCATCTGGATTTCTGGAGGCACGTCCGATGATTTGGATCATCGAGGTCGCAGAGCGCAAAAATCATTCTTTATCTGCATCAAGAATTGCAAGTAAGGTCACTTCCGGAAGATCGATTCCTTCTCTCAGAAGATTGACTCCGACGATGATATCTATAGCTCAGGTTTTGAGTTTTTTAATGATTTCCCAGCGATCGAAGGTGGCGATTTCGCTGTGGAGATAGAATGCTTTGTATCATTTGGAAACGAGAAAATTGGTTACTTCTTCGGAAGATTTTTTGGTGAGGGTGAGAATGAGACATTTGCCTTGAACTGCGATATGAGAATCTAATTTTTTCAAAAGATGTTCGAGAAATGCTGGATTTTTTTTCTCCTTACTCGTAACTCGTGACTCGTTACTGACCTGTAGGTAGTCTTTGAGATTGGCGTATTTGCGTAGTGGCATGGAATTTCGAATTAATAAACGCCAATAGGTATATCATTAGATGATGAAAAATCAAGAAAAGAAAGCAAACCCACCACCACTTCGTGGTCCCCCGCCCTTATCAGGGCGGACATTGTCCCTCCTGACTACAGTCCAGCACAGCTGGATAAGGAGGGTGGCCGAATGAAATGAGGTCGGGAGGTTTGTTGCCCGAAAAAAGTCACATTTTTTTTGACAAATAAAAAAAAATGAGTATAATGGAGCTATCATTTTATTACTTACCCTTATTGCTATGATTTTAGAAGCACCAAAGACAGCTCCAGACACTCCAGAAGTGGCTCCAGAGCAGAAAACTCTGGCATCATTGGAAAAATTGGAACCGGTTGCTGGATATACCAGAGAATTTGAGTTCACCGTCAATCAAGCTGATGACAAAGGTCAACTACTTGATAAAAAAGTATATAATTTCAAAGAATATCCGATCACCTTGGGAGAATCTGATAAATATGAAAGCAAAGGTTTCTTGGGAGTTCAGAAAACTGACAAAGGATATGTTTTGAATATCCGCAAATATTACAAATGAACAGATGTGACTAAGACTGAAAATTCTACGACATACTTATATTCTTTCACCGTAAAAGATGACGGAACAATGGAGCATGACTTGCTAGTCACTGCAAACAAAGAGAAAACAAGTTTGCTGACTAAGGACCAGATACCAATGTCTCCTGCAGAGTTGTTGGGTAAATTCACCAATAGAGTCGAAAGTGCAAATACGTG
This sequence comes from candidate division SR1 bacterium CG_4_9_14_3_um_filter_40_9, assembly GCA_002791215.1. Taxonomy (GTDB): domain Bacteria; phylum Patescibacteriota; class Gracilibacteria; order Absconditabacterales; family Absconditicoccaceae; genus UM-FILTER-40-9. The sequence continues at coordinate 12,922 of PFWQ01000043.1, read as the reverse complement.
AGTTACTGCATTCAAGAAAGAACAAGAGCAGAAGAAACTTGATGAAAATACAAAAAAAGCGAATGAAATAAAAAAACAAAAAGAAGACATCGAGGATTTGAGTCTCAATACAAACAGCAACGAATGGAACACTACGGCATAATTACGAACTTCTGCATCCCCACATAGACCCTGCCCCGACTTATTCGGGGCGGGGTTTTCTTAATTATATAACAAATTTCTCAATTGGGTAGAAGATAAGTGGCCATAAGAGATGTTTATTTGATAATTTTGTCATAAAAAGTATAATTATACTGCAATTTTAGCTTCAAAAAATCTATGAAAATTGCGAGATTACTACTGCAAACTTGGTATGCGGTACGCGGTACGCGGTACGCGACACCGACCATAAAAGCTATTCTTATGTTGGTAGTCATTTTTTTGTGATTCTGAATCTCATTTACAAAAGCGGATTTTAGTGGCTTCTTGAACCAATTGAAATCGATGAATATCCCGGTAGAGACCATTATGAGCGCCAAATGAATTTCCCGTTATGACCTAGCAAGACTACTAAATGCGGTAGAATGTAAGGATTGCGTTAATCCTGCCCAGGATATGGTGGATACGTATACAAATACCTTCCGGAGCCAATTTGTGAAGCTTCCAGGCAAGGATTTTAGCGATATCGACTATCTCGGATGAGTGTTTAATCAAACAAAATATTATTATTGCGTCGCCTATGTCGGCGACAATACCTATATGAGATGATACCCAGTCGCGACCAGTCCTATCTGTGCCGGAAAATTTTGTGGAGAAAGAAATGTCACCAAAGCTGAATTCATTCAGGTGTGAATAAACCTGGTCGCCAAGTACATTTATAATGGTTTTTCGCTCAACCGAGAGACCGCTAAGGATTGGCTGGAAGGATTGGAAACCAATAGTTATATCGCCAAAAACTTTACAAGTGCTGACCAGAAAATCATCGATGACAATGCGAAGACATGTGGCGGGACTGCTTGTGCTCTCAAGAATGCCGATGAAGTAAAAACCTATCTCAAATATTGCATGTTCAATCTCTCCGCATGTGCCATGGGCGATATGGGCGCAACCAAACAATGATATCGGCCGGTCGCAGAATTGAACCTCCTCTATAAACAGAATGTCATCGACTTGCAAGAAGCTGAGAAAGAAGATCTCAATCAAGTCATGGACGGGAAAAGGATTTTGGAAATTTTGTATAATATCTACAATATCACTGCGTGTACATTCAAGAATGATTACGATTGTGATGGATTAGATAACCCAAATGATAACTGCCCGAATGCCTACAATCCTTCACAGAAAGATTTTGATCATGATGGCATCGGTGATGCCTGCGATAATGATGTAGATAATGACGGAGCGAAAAATCCTATTGGCATCGTGGATGAAAATGGAAATTTTAATATCAGTGCATTGAATGGGTGGAGCTGAGTTTTGGATAATTGTATCTTCGTCGTCAATGGCGAACAACAAGATGTCAACGGAAATCAGCGATGAGATGCCTGCGAATGAACTGATCAAACACTTTCCATGTATATAGATGTGACAGATTTCAAATGAAGCGCTCCGCTCACTGCGACATTTGAAGCGGTGATGAAATGAGATCATGAAGAGGTGCAATGGAATTTCGGCGATGGCATCAAAGCTTCAGGCCAAAAAATCACTCATGTATTTGTCGATCCGGGAATGTATGTCGTCAAAGTATCTGCACTAGGTAAAGGCACCAATGATGCAACTGCCAAGACCATCATCGTCGTATGATGAAGCGCTAACAATCAGAATGCCCTTCAGATCAAAGCCGATAAGATAGGCTGAGACATGCCATTGGAAATCACGTTCACTCCTTCCAGCATCGGCGATCCTGATGTCATCGAATGGAGCCGGGATAAAGATATGACCAGCGTCACGCATGGTAATCAATCATTCAAGAAACTATTCTCTATCTCCGGAAGCGTTTCCGTCGGAGTGAAGATACGCAAAAATGGAGCCATCATCTGAATCAGCAACTTCATCGTGGGCGTATGAAAAAATGTCCCATGAAGCATGCTCAAGGCCAATATGCTCAATCCTGATATGGGGCAGAAGGTGGATTTCCAGACGATGAGCTATGGGTTCACACCAGCGAATATCAACGACGTGCAATGGGATTTCGGAGATGGGACAAGAGAATCCAACAAATTGCTCATGATGTCTCACAGCTTCACTGAGCGCGGCGTCAAAGTGGTCATCCAGACCATCACGCTCAAAAACGGGAAAAAACTGACGAATTATATCACGCTCTATATCGTGGACAAATCGCTTATGCAGTCTTATGTATTGCAGACTACGCCTAGTAAGCTTAATCCCGATCCATTGCAGAAGATACTCTACAGCTCTTCGCTCAAAGGAGATGCTGTAGGCGAATATATAACCTTCCTGCAGAACTATGACGGCAGCAATACTACGCAATCCTATACGGTGAAATTCCCTATGCAAGATGCATACACGTATAGCAAATGAGGTGTCTATTATCCGGAGACCACATTCTATATCAATCAATGCTTATATCTGCAAGATCAGAGCACGCTCGCAGTACGCGGCGTAGATAGGTGTCTAGAAGCCAAATTGAACGGTACACTCGGCAATTTCAAATGTGATTTCGATAAGGATGGCGTACCTGATATCTGCGATGATGATATCGATGGCGACGGAGTAAAAAATCTCATCTGAGTCATCAAATATGAAAATACAAAATGTCTTGTAGATAAAAATATCTCTGATGCAAATAATGATGTCACTACGAATGCGCTCGACACAGACAATACTGACCTCGCACTTTTGAACGAACATTACAAATCGATTTGTCAGCTTGATAACTCCCCTTTCTATCCAAATGCGAATCAACTCGATCTTAATAGCGATGGACGAGGCGATATAGGAAACAATGGGGCACCGAATATACTCGGACAGACTACCACTGAAGAAAAAGATGCTGATGGCGATGGCATCGTAGATTCCTATGACCTATGTCCTGAGATGAAAGAAAATTATAATGGTATCGCCGACTATGATGGCTGTCCGGAAATCTGATCAGAACTTGCGTGTGAAGGAAAAAATATGGATGATATGTTCAATACTCCATTGTTGACTCCAATGGATGATATGTTCAATACTCCATTGTTGACTCCAATGGATGATATGTTCAATACTCCATTGTTGACTCCAGGCGAATGTAATCAATGCCCGTGTCCCGTCGCAGATATCACTGCCGATCTTACCAATGGCGACAATATCAAAGCAGTTTTAAAAGATAAAACAAAAGAAATACCTTACAGGTATTCCCCTTCATTCAGCTTTTAGTCGATAGTCTTTAGTCGGTAGCTATTTTTATACTAAGGACTAAGAGGCTTTTGGCCGTTACTAAAGACTATTAGCTATTTTAGGTTCTCCTACGATCGCCGTTACAGGACAAGAACTTTTTGCCATATTGAAAGAAGCAATCTCCTCGCTCGTCACCGGCTGTTTGATCACTTTTGAGTGACCGCCGTCCATGGCGAAGAGTTTATTGTTTATATTTACGCACACTCCGCATCCTATGCAATTCCCATTTACGCTGCATATATTCTGATCTGCCATGGTATGTTAATTAATGAAATAAATTCTACTCTTCCTCGTGATGTACATGATGAAGATGTTCATGCTCATGATGCTCGTGTTCCGTATGATGCGCATGATGCATATTCGCGAGTTCTTCATCTTCCTCTTCTTCGTCGAATAGCCCCTTAAGCGATTTTTTGTGGCTCACTTCCTTGAGCGCATCTTCATCGATGACATTGATGATCTTGGTTTTTCCTCATTGGAGCTTCGCAGTCTTTACTACGGACATCAAGGTCAAAACTAATCATGCAAGAAGCAACAATTCGATGAAATAATATGATCAGGTCACTCTGATTGTCGATGTCGTATTCTGTACTACATTGATGGTATCTCCTATACCGAGCAATGCTGTGGAAATGATGAATAATAATGCGAAGTTGATCAAAGCATCGTTCTCTTTGAAGCCGAAATAATTGATGACGATATTTTTGAATCTGAAACTCATGTTCCGCCCTACTAATACCGCCAAGGCGACGATCACGATGAGCATGACTTTGAATAACGCTCCGCTGAGTAATCGTACTCTATAGGTATCTCCATCTACAGGGGCCACTTTTATCAAGGGGAAGAAGATCAGAAAAAATACAAGTCCGCAGAGATATAACACAAATACTTTCTGCTGTTTCGTAAATCTGGAAAACTTATGGAATAGCATAAGCAGTTTACCTTTTAGGTTAGACTTTTGGATCATTACGGCTGATAAAGAAAATTAAAAAATTTTTTTCTTTACTATTTTATATCTATCTTATAGTGTTTTTCAATATATCTACAAACTATAATTTGGGGTCGTATCCGTAGTACTTGGTGATGTCGTATTGATGGTATTATTCGGATTGGTGTCATAATAGAGATTTCCGCGGAATTGATTATCCGTCTGGCTCTTCTGAATGAAATTTCATAGTTGGAAAGCCTTATTTATGAGTTCTCATGCCTTACCGAAAATATTCTGAGGAGTATAATTCTGATATCCTGGGACATTCATCGCCTTAAACAAGACAGGGCACAAAAACAATAACACGATAGTGAATAAGATACCGATGATCATAAATCTTATCGAATTCCGTCACTTCTTCTTATTCTCTTCCTTGGAATTCGAAAATACGAATAAAAATATAGCGCGTATAAACGTGTAGATGCAACCGACGACGATTATGATGATGACTATCGCCAAGATAGTTAATATGATATTTTCCAAACTTGTGTTTTGTACGAGTTCCGATGTCATGACGTTTAGTGGAAAGTTGAAAGTAAAAAGTTGAAAGTTTCGACACAATAATTATTGCACTAGATACTCGGTACTTGGTACTCTGTACTAATTTATTTCTTCTCTTCAGCTTTCTTTGTTTTCGCTGTCCTATTTCTCTTTACGATATATTTTTCGAAAACCTTGTCTTTGCTTGCGGCAAACAACACTTTCGCCAATCTTTCAGATGGTTTCGCTCCTTTTACTATCCGAGATTTGATAGCTTCCAGATCAAATTCTCCCTTGTCGTTTAAAGCATTGTATCGTCACAAGACTTCCTTGTAGCTTGTTTTAACCGGCTTGGTGTGCTCGGTCAGCACCACTCTGTACAGAGGCTGCTTATTTTTACCTTGTCTTGATAATCTGATTACTAACATGGATTCTAAGATTTAAAATCTAAAAAATTACTTTAATTTTTCTTTGGAGACGTGTTTGGTGTGTTTTTTCTCTTTCTTACAATACTTCTGCAATTCCAGCTTTCCGGTATTTGTCTTGTTCAGCATCGTCTGATAATTGGTTGCGTTGCACTCTTTGCACTGCAAACCTACAATTATCCTCGCTCACTTTTTTTTGGCCATTGGTATATATAGATATAAAAAATAAAAGTTATATATGATTGAATGACGGCATATTCAGTCGATAGTCTTTAGTCGATAGTCTTTAGTTCTTGCTAAGGACTAAAGGCCGATAGGCCGTTACTAAAGTCTAAAGTCTGAATTTAGCACCGGGCAGTCTCGAACTGCCGACCTCGTCCTTATGAGAGACGCGCTCTGACCTGCTGAGCTACGGTGCCTTAATGATGGCGGTGAGGGCGGGATTCGAACCCGCGAGCCGGTTTCCCGGCTGACTCATTAGCAGCGAGCTGATTTCAGCCTCTCATCCACCTCACCATATTCTTTTTTCCAACAAAAAAATTTGGGTGCTGAGTATATATGTAATTGCGGTTGAAATTCAAGCATAAAAACATAGAAAATAGCTCCTAGCAGCTAGTCTCTAGTAGCTAGCTTATTGCTAGAAGCTAGAAGCAAGTAGCTAGAGGCAAAATTTATTTAGTATTTAACATTTTTGAAGGTATGGCAGACGAAATAGGATCAGCGGTGAACTTTGACGAGGCAGGAGGATGATGAAAGGTCAGAGAGAATCTAAGCAAAGTGACTGAGGAAGCGGTGAAACGCGTTCAAGATGATCAGCAAAAAGCCAAACAAGTCGGGCAACAGATCCAGGCTGACCATGCGACTAATGTAAAATTGGCCCAATTTTTGTCGTTTTTGATCAAGGTCATCAAAGATGATAAGGTCATCAAAGGGCTTTATGATACCTTTTTCAAGATAAAACATCCTGAAACCAACATCGTCTACATCAGAAAAAGCGTAAATACTCTTGTCATCGTTGGTATGTTTGCGCCTTTTTACGCCCAGGAAGCTAAAAAAGAAAAAATTGACGGCCTCTTCAATGACCTCTACGATGCTCATGCCCCTCTTTCGCTCAGCAGCTATGTGCACTACCTCAAAAAACTTTCCGCCAAATATCACGATAATGTCCCTTTGGATAAATCCGTATTCATCAAATTTTTGGTCGACGTGGTATCTCATTATGGGCTTATCGCTACTTCCAAGCTCACAAATCAAGAATATGCCGACTTACAGCAGTCCATCTCCAAAGAACTTTATTGACATTAGTTCGTTTTCTGTCTTAATATAAACCAGCTTCTTGACAGACCTTTCAGGCCCTTTTTCGTATTTCCTAGAAAATATCCTCTTTGTCAACCTAACTTTTTTTAAAAATCTCAAAATTGTCAAATCATTATGCCCGAAGTGGCTGTTTTTTTTTGACAAGGCACTTCTCGCGGAGTATAATTGAAGTACAATACTATTATTTATATTCTATCCATCATCATGGGTAATCCAGAAAAGAAAGTCATAGAGATCAAAAATTCCGACGATACAGAGATCAAGGATAAACTTTCCGAGAACACAGCCCCTCGTCTTACGGACAATACTAAACAGAGCCATATGGATGCTTTCGAGAAAGTATTGAAACCAGCTTGAATGGATATTTTTGATAATGCGAAATCTGAACTCATCAGGCAGTGAAATACTTTAATTATCGCCAAGAAAAATGCTGATGGGGCGCTCACGCCGAAACTTATCATCGATGGATGAAGCCGGGAAAGGACCTATGACCTGACAATCGATTTCGTAAAATATCTCACCAATGTCCCATTGAGGATGATCTATCAGACAACTAGCGTCGAAATCGAAAAAAATCAGGAAATCACCAATCTCGTCACTATTACAGATAAGGAAATCACTGATATCTACAAAGAAGTTTCCAAAGAAAGAATCAAAGATCTTATCTGAGCTGTAAATACAGAGCACAACGAAACGTTTTCATTTATCAATAGCTTCAGAAAGGATGCGCTTGTCGGCGGATTCAAACTCAAGATGGATGAACAGCAAAGAACTAATGTCGAAATCCTTCAAAAAATAGCAAAATGACACGAAGAAGATCTCTATCTCATCAACGAAAGATTTTACAGAATCACGGGGATCGATGTCATCAATGGGAAAACTAATCCTGATATAAAGAACGATCTAAGGAATCCTATGTACAAAGAGACATTCATCAAATATAACGCTGACCTTCTGTATCTCAGCAAACAATTTAATCTGATTAACGATCTTGCTCTTGATCCTGATTTCATTCGCGGCAAATATAAACTTTCTGACACCAAATTGATAGATTTATGAATCTGGGGTAGAGATAGAATCGAATCTTTCGGTAAATTACTTCTAAAAAATAATGCTATCGACAAAGAAAGAGTCGAAGAGATGATGAAAGTAGCAATGGTACAACTTGAGAATGAAGATTATAAAGCACTTTTTGATTATCTCAAAGGAGTGTCTGAAACTACTATTGATCCTACCAAAGAACCATTTGTAGCACAAAACGTAGAAAAGGTAAAAGAACTTGTAAAGATCTATCCATTCTTGAAAGACTATATAAAATTGAATATAGAAAAAAGGAATAAGGGAGAGTCGTGGGAAGACGCCCAAAAACGCTTAAAAAAAAACACTAATCTGGAAATAGAAAATACAGAAACAGAAAACACAGGGACAACAACCTGAGTGTGAGTAGATTTGACCAGCAACAACACAAATGTAGTCACTGAGGGTGGCACCTCTACAGAAACAGCTCCTAATGTAAAATATGAAAACGTAGGCGATGCTTTCTCTAAAGGAGGAATCTATGGAATCATCGACCACTTCACCGAGGGAATCCAAGGAAAAGATCCTAGGACTCAGCAATTTTATAAAAGTTTCGGTAATGCAGCCCTTACTATATGATGAGCTATCATCGGATGGAAAGTGATACGTAATGCATTCCGTCTCGTATTCGGCAAAAAAGAAGACATCAAAGAACATAATAGCCGGGCTCGAGTACTTGGATGAGCAGGATTAATGCTTGCTACCGGTGGTAGACCAGGCGAACTTTTCAGATGAGGAGAAATCACTCAAAATCTTGCTGCTATGCTAGGAGGAATCCGAGCAGGCGGAAAAAACAATAAAGAAAAAAATCCAGTGACTACCGTGATTGCAAATAATGCAAGTCCGGAAACGAAAGAAATCTATGGAATCAGCAAGACCACTGCCCTCTTTGAAGGCATGAACTTCGGACAGATGGCACCATTCATCACACAAAATTCAGACAAAAAAATGCAACTAGATACAGAATTACTCAAGAATGGCCTGAGCGAAAACAGATTGACGGTCAGCGACGCTGAACGTGAAAAGATAGACACCAAGCTTACCATACTCAAATCATTGGAAGATGATAAAAATAATCTTATCAATATCGGACTTAATAGTCTGGGATTAACCTTCGAACAGATTACTTCTCCTGCCAACAAAGATAAATCATTCAATACCTTCGCAGGCAATGCACTTGCCAGAATGTGAGCTATCGGACCATATATGCAAGAAAACAAATTCGTCCGCGTAGCGACTGAAGAGCCTACGAAAAAGGCCGCTCTAGAAAGCTATATCCAGACTGGATATCCTACCCTAGAAGAGTTGAAGAACGGAGGCATATTCATCACTGAAAGCGGTGCGACCAGCTGAGCTAATTCTGTAGAACTTTGAGCCGATTATCGATTGAATCAAGATACAAGCAAGGGGAAATTCGCAGAACAGATAGCTACAGCACTTCCAAATCTGGATCAGGCGAAGAAAAATAATATCGTCAAAGCGGGCGTACTCTTCTACGATTACATGCCTGCAAGCAACAAACAGATGAAGATTCTCAATGAAAACGGAAAAACATATTTTGAGACCTATGGATTCAAGACTCCCGTGAATTTTGACAATATGTTCATGGACGGACTGATGTCTACCAAAACTGCAGAATCCGGTAAGGCCGTAGCATTCGTAGAATCTTTGGAACTTCTCAAAGCCGCTAATTTGACGAATCGTATCAAATCACTTTGCAAAAATAGGAAAGCTAAGTCATTCTTACCATTCACCACATGATTGGTAGGTAGGGATATAAAATTTGATGATGCTGAGATATTCTCAACCAAGTTTGATACGGACATCATCTCAGCTGGATATGGATGATCACTTGAAGAGATCTCTCCGATTTTAGAAGACCACAAAAAAGACTATGTCACCTACCTCAATAAATATGTAGATTGCATCAGGCCTGTCGGCGGCAGATAAACATTTTCCATTGACTATCCCCTTAGGACCGCTATACTTTAGCGGTCCTTTTAATTAAGGTAATTTTTGGGATGCAGATCAGCAATCAGCTCCATATCGAAGGTAAAAAGGTCCTAGTCGTCGGGTTTTGGTGATACCAGAACATGGGCGACGAGCTTATTCTGCTCGGGACTCTCAAACTCCTTCTCGCACAAGGCAAGGAGATTTTTGTCGTATCTGCGAACAATGAGCGACTCAAGACCTTTTTCAGCCAACCCTGCTTTTCATGAGAGCAGGGTAAATTCATAGATATCTCCCATATTACCTTCGTCGATGAACTTCCTAGAGGATTTAGAAGTTTACGGACCTATATCATCAAGAAAAAACGAAAACAGCTCAAATATTTCTTCCAAGTCGATGCCGTCATTCTCGGCGGATGAGAGATCCTGACTGAGGAATCACCGCATTCCTATCGTTACCGGCTTCAATCCATTCGGCCTGCATTCTTATGGAGAAGGAAGCTCTATATCATGGGCGGCGTACAGATACCAAGGATGTTTTGGAATAAGATCCTCTTCAGGCTCATCCTCGGAGCCACCAAAAAAATCTTTTCAAGGGATTTCAATGAAATCGAACATCTGCAGCATTATGGATTCAAAAATACGGAATTCTTTATGGATACCAGCTACTTTGCCATAGATGACCGGGGAAAATACAAGAAAGAAGCGAAACTGAATTACATCGTCGTAAATATCAACCGTCACGGACGTCTGTTTATGGAAGATTTCATCGAAGACGTGAAAAAATATCTCCATATGGGCTACACGGTCTATTTCGTGCCAGTCTGCGCCGGATGGACGGATGATGATAAAATATATTTTGATACTGTCAGAGATCTCGTAGATAACAAACCGTGGCTAAAGCAAGGCACTGCTCCAGCAGTGTTATTTGAACTCTATGACCGGAGAAAAGACTTCAAAGAGTTCCTCAAACTCTTGTGAGGAGCCAAGAAAGTAATCAGCGCCAGACTTCATCTGTTTTTGATCAGTGAGTTTATGTGACTAGAAACCAAAGCATATCCTTATCAAAAAAAAGTTAGTAAAATGCAGGAAACACTCGAACAAATAGAATTTTAATTCTATAAAATTCTTCATGAAGCAATTCTCCATTATTGTTCCCGTTTATAATGAGAAAGCCTGAATCAAGGATTTCCTGTATTCCTTGTATCATCAAACGAGACAGCCGGATGAAATTATCATCGTCGATGGGAATTCTACTGATGGGACTTTGGAAATTTTGGAAGCAGAAGAAGATGCAGGAAAGATCATCCTTGCATCATTCCCGTGTAATATTGCGCAAGCGAGAAATTACGCAATCAAACATGCGAAGCATGAAATCATTCTCTGTACCGATGCTGGATGTCTTGTTGATCATAAACGATGTGAATCAATGATTCATATCTATGAAACCACAGATGAAAAAGTCGTGGCTGGAATATCTAGATTTATCATTGCCAATGATTTTCAAAAAAAACTAAGATATATTTTCAATCAGGAAGATAATCATATTCTTTCCTCAAGAAATCTTTCCTTCACAAAGGAAGTATGGAAAGATGTCAAATGATATCCAGAATATCTTACTAAATGGTGAGAAGACACCTATTTCAATCTTATGATTCAACGCCATGGATATGATATTTTTATCTGCAAACAGGCAATCGTAAGTCGACACCTCAGTAAAAATTTTGCACAACTCTTTAAAATGTTTCAAAACTATACTCAATGAGATGCTGAAATCTTGGCAATACACCATACGATTCAAAGTCAAAGTATCTACCAAGCATTGATATATTCAGCATTTTTTGTTTTGATATTGATTCTCTTTTTTACCTCTACCTCTCTTTCTTTGCTCCTATTGGGGTTTTGGTTTCTTGTCATGTGAATCAAAAAAAAATATAAAAACTTCCTTTTCAATATACAATTCTACTGTACAAAATTTTTTATTGTTTATGGATTTTGGAAGTGACTTTGCAAATGATTAACTATTACATCAAAAAAATAATTTCCTCCTACCTTCTATTTTATACTGTTTTATTTTTTATTTTCCTCTTTCTATGAGACCACTTTTTTTAGGAACATATGCGAGATATTCTTTTATTATAGATCTTCTCAAAAAGAAAAAATATAAAAATATTTTGGAAATATGATCAGGACTTTATGGGATATCTGACTATTTTTCCACGCATTTTACAGGGATAGATAGCACTACCGCTCCTAGCAAAAATAGATCTCAACGCATGAATTTTATCCATGGGGATGCTCTTGCTCTCAAAGAAAAAGATAATAGCTATGATTTTGTTTTTTCTACAGACATGTTGGAGCATATAGACAACAAACAAAGAATCGTAGCTATAAAAGAAGCTATAAGAGTCAGTAGTACGATGTGTGTCATCGGTTTTCCTTGTGGAAAACTTGCACAATTGCATGATGATCTTCTTTTCAATTATCTTGAAATGAGTGATAAAAACTGGAAAAATTGAAGACATGCTTGGTTGATTGAACATATAGAAAACTGACTTCCAAGCTATGAAGATCTTAATCAACTTACTGAAGACATTTCATGATTGGGGTATTCCTGTTCTCCTGTATGGACCAACAATATTATTGGGTGGAAAAATATTATTTGACTTGAAATGTTGCTTTTGAAATGGTGATATTTTTGACTACTCCTCTCAACTATTTTTGTATGAATTGCAAAAATTTTTAGACCTCGTTTTGTATGCCAACCACAATTGGGGTATCGTGCATTTCTTGTGATCCATAAAAAAAGATAGTATCAGATTATTTATTTTTGATCAACATAATGACAAAAAATATGGGCACAAATAAGATAGTACACAGACTTATGTTTATTGATACCGAAACGACCTGACTCTGAACTACTGATCAAATATTACAATTTGCAGCGATCTTTGGAAGATTTGATGGAAAAAAATTTCACGAAGAAGCGAGAATCAACCAATTTATCAATGTCACGACCAAGATAAATTTCTTTGCGCAGAGAGTCCATGGTATCAGCAAAACGATGCTCGAACAGTATGATTACATCGATAGTTACATTGATAACTTTTTGGATTATATCAAAAAATCGCACTACGTCGTGGGGCACAATATCGGATTTGATATGAGGATGTTGAAACAAGATTGCGACAGAATCGGCAAATGCTGCGATTGGGACAAAATCAAAACGTTCTGTACCATGAAAGATACCAGTCACTTGACTGGACTCAAAGATAAGAAATGGCCGAAATTGGGGCATCTGTATT
>PFWQ01000025.1:2166-17185 GCA_002791215.1 candidate division SR1 bacterium CG_4_9_14_3_um_filter_40_9 | reverse complement strand
ACTTGACATTTGATAGTAAATATATATAAGATAATCATCTCGAAAGAGTGTTATCGGATGAATTTTACCATATAGGAATTTCATTCAGGATTTATTGTTTCACTAACACCAAAATTTTATGCAATTGCGAGTCTGGTACTGAAGTAGCTAACCACTATCTTCGAACTTACTTAAAAGAATTTAGGCGTATTTTCGCCATTACTACCCCGCCGTACGGCGGGGGACCTTTAATTTGCAACTATATCATATATTTCCATTTTCGTCCCGACTAATCGAGACGATTTTTAGTATAAAAAATTTGCTTGAAAAATCTGCTTGTAAATTTTCTTTAAAAGTGTCTAAAAATTTGCAAAATTTTCTATTTTGGGTATAATTATATATAGTTCAAAAACCTTTATATATAAATATATCTTATGAATCCAAAAAAAACACAGACATCACCAAAGCAGGTTTACCTGCCAGTTAGGCAGGCTTTCCACGTAAGAACAAGACTCATCGATATCCAGGAAGGAGATTCGTTTACAGCATTGCTCAATGAGCAGGAGGCTCGGGATCATGGAATAAACAGTATGGATAAAATATCTCTCATCTACGAAGGGGAAGAGATTGTCGTAGATGCGGATCTGAGTCATAGCTATATCAAACGTGGAGAGGTGGGAATTCTCAAAGATGTAGTGCAAAAATACAAGATAGAAGCTGGGAAAATGGTTGCTGTAGCTTTTACTTCAAATAGTTCACTTTCTGTAGAAGCCCTCAAGAAGGCGCTCAAGGGAGTGAAATTAAATGAAAAAGAAACATTTTCTATCATGAAAGATATCGCTACCAATCGTTTCACCGATACGCTTACGACGTATTATTCAGCGTTAGGATTTTTCTACCCAGCGACAGATCATGAATTGTACATCATGGCAAAAGCCATGGCCCAAACTGGTGAAATGCTCCATTTCCCAGGAGTCGTAGCAGACAAACATTGTATGTGAGGAGTCCCAGGCAATGAAACAACTATGATCATGATTCCGCTATTGACATCACTGGGTATCAAAATGCCGAAAACATTTTCCAAAGCAATCACTACGCCAGCCGCAACTGGTGAATGCGTAAGCGTGCTGATGGATATCTCTTTTTCAAAGAAACAAATCGAAGAATTAGTAAGAAAACATAATACCTGTTTAGTTTGGGGCGGGGGATTGGATCTGGCACCAGCTGATGAAAAACTCATCAAAGCTGCGTATCCGCTCTCCATGCAATCGTACTCCAGAACTATTGTCAGCATTATGGCTAAAAAATATGCTATGGGCATCAATCATTCGCTTATCGATATCCCTATGGGACCTACAGCGAAAGTACCTGACATGAAAACAGCGAATAAACTAAAAAAACAGTTTATATATGTGGGACAGAAATTATGAATGAAAGTACATGTAGAAATCACTGATGCGATTGAACCCATCGGAGCTGGAATCGGCGCCATTCTACAAGTGAGAGAAGTATTGAGAGTATTACAACAGCACGAACTCAGACCTATGGATCTCCAGAATAAAGCATTATTCCTAGCAGCGAGAATTATAGAACTTGTCGGCATGGCCAAAGGAAAAGCTGCTGATGAGCTGGCATTGAAGACATTGAAATCTGGCAAGGCATGGGGAAAGATGCAGGAGATCATCAAGGCACAACACGGCAATCCAAACATAAAATCTGAACAGCTTGAACTTGCAAAAATCAAAAAAGAAATCAAAGCTGAAAAAGACGGAAGAGTGAAATCGATAGATATGAAAGTACTCAATGTGGTTGCAAGAACGTTGGGCGCACCGATAGATCTCAAAGCGTGATTGTATCTCCGCAAGAAGACAGGGGATGCAGTGAAAAAATGAGATATCATCTATGTTCTCTATGCGAGCGAAGAACCGAAGATAAAGATGGCAATCGAATACTTAGATCAAAAGAAGATGTACGAAATTCGCTAATCGCTCTTTGATAAAAATGGATAAAAATCGATGAAAATGGATAAAATGGCACTACAAGTTTTAACAATCTTTAACAAGTTTTAACAATTTTTATTTCTTCCATGACCAACATCCTCGTCACCATGTGACCTGCAATCAACAACACAGAGATGCTGACCAAGCTCTACAATGATGGAGTGAGGATTTTGAGATTCAATTTTCCGCATTACGATCAAGAAAGCGCGCTCAAAGATGCAAATAATATCCATGAAGTAGAAAAAAAACTTGGTGGAAAATTCGATCTTCTCTTGGATACAAGCTGACCGCAGATAAGAACCTGAGTTCTCACGACGCCGATTTCTTACACTATCGGAGAAAAATTCAGGATCGTGGTCAAAGAAAATAAAAGAGGGGATCGTGATCTTTTCTGTGACTATCCTAAATTAATAAACGATGCACAGATAGATTCAATCATAAAAATTGATTCCGGACTCTTTGATGTAAAAGTTATAGAAAAATGATCAGAGTCATTGGTTGTGGAGGCATTAATTTCATTTACCGTAGGCTCAAGGAGACACGTGAATCTGCCAGGCATCCATTGCGATTTGCCGACGCTCACACCACAGGATTTTGATGACACGTTGTTTGCTACCAAGAACGGATTCTCTCACATAGCAATGAGTTTCACGAGAAGCGGAAAAGATATTCAGTGACTCAGAGATTTTCTCAAGCAAAATAATTGAAGCCAGATCAAAATCATGGCCAAGATAGAAAACCAAGAATGAATCGGCAATCTCGATGAGATCATCGATGCGAGCGATATGATCATGGTGGCGAGAGGGGACTTATGAACCGAATTACCGCTCGAAACTATTCCCGTTCATCAGATGAACATCATCAAAAAATGCAAAGAAAAAAATAAGCCCGTCATCGTCGCGACGCAGATGTTGGAGACGATGATCACCAATCCGATTCCTACCAGAGCAGAAGTGAGCGATATTTTTTACGCAGTACGTGAATGAGCCGACTACGTCATGCTCTCAGGAGAAACCGCAGTCGGTAAGTATCCTCTCCAATGCGTAGAAGTGATGAAAAAAGTCATTGAGCAAGCAGAGAAATTGTAAGAGATATATATATTTTCATTCTTTTGTCGCCAAGATGGAAAAAGAAAAAAGGCATACGGAAAATAAGAAAAAATATTTAGAAACCATTAAGAAATTAGAAATAGAATTATTTTCTGAATTCAAAAATGGTGATGATATTCACACTCCAGAGGGCAATTCTTATTTCTATTTCGCTCCGAGTCGGCACGTGAATACAAGATTGATTACTAAAACAGATATTAATGATTTGATATCCGACGATTCTAAAACGCTACTATCCATTGGCTCCGGTTCTGCATTTTTAGAGAGATTGTTAGTAAAATTAGGTGTTAAAAAAGAAAATATTACACTTTCTGATATTGATCCAAAACATTTGCCAAAAGAATTCAAATCAAAAATCTTTGACATGTATGGAAGCTGGACTGATTTGGGCGATGAGAAATACGATCTTATAATTTTTCCGGAGAGCGTTCTAATAAATAGAATTAGTGGTGCTAATTATCAAGGAAGAAGAATCGAATTTCTTTATCATTTGATTTTACAAGCATTGCAGCATCTTAAATCAAATGGAAAAATAAAAATGAGTATTCAATCAGAAAATCTAAATATAAATAAAATCAAACAAAGATTAAGAAAAAGGTCTTATAAATTAAGAATCGCTCTGAGGAATAATTTGCTTGAAGTAAAAGACGAAGCGACCGTTTAACTGAGGTTGCACTATATTCTAGGAGAATTTTAACTTACAAAATACTTCTTTCAAAAAAAATCTCCCGGTTGGGAGATTTTTCATATATGCATTTGGCAACTACTTACATTTGCATTTTCCATCGTCCTTACATTTGCCCTCGCCGCAGCATTCATGATCGCCATCATGGTGATGATGATGCGCATGCGCATCCTGCTGGATATTTGCCATAATAATGGGGTTATAAGGTTAAAAGTTATTTTAAGATTTTGTAGTTTTCTTAGCCTTCTTGATGCTCTTTTCCAAGACTGCTATAAACTCTTCTATAGGTACATTTACTGGGATATAATCCGGGTTATTCTTATAGTAATCCCGATGAGTATCATCTACTTTTTGTTTTCTTTTTGCTTGTGTCATGCGTAATTTATAAAGTTATAAAAGAATAAACAAACCCTTCCCGACCTTCCCTTGTCAGGGCAGGCCAAAGGAATAATATATTTATATTTTATGTTCGTTTACATATAATTAAACAAGATGCCTTCAAGTCCGCCCTGACAAGGGAGGATTTAGGTGGGTTTGTCAATTAACTAAAGCTTTTCGCAAATCTCAAATCCCCATTGGTGAAATATCTGATATCCTTGATGCCATAGCGAAGCGCAGCAAGTCTGCTGACTCCTATTCCCCGTGCAAATCCTGACCATTCTTTGGGGTCAAGACCTGCATTAGTGATCACATTTGGATGCACCATTCCAGCTCCTACAAGCTCTATCCATCATGATTGTTTACACAAGCTGCATCATTTCCCTCCGCAGATAGTGCATTGTGCGTCAATCTCGAAACCTGGCTCGACAAAAGGGAAATAACTCGGTCTCATTCTGATTTCTGTGGCCTTTCATAAGATTCATGAGAGTATTTTTTTCATCGTGTCTTTGAAGTTTGCTATGCTGACGTTTTTATCTATGACCAGTCATTCTGCATACCGGAACATCGTATCGTGTGAAGCATCCATATTTTCAAATCTATACACTCTTCCTGGAGATCCCAATTTCAATGGCACGCCGTACTTCATGATATCTTCCACTTGGTGCGCAGAATTGTGAGTTCTGAGGATGAGCAGTAGCCCGCTTGGATCAGTATCTTTGAGATAGATGGTATCGTGCATTTCCGTAGCCGGATGTGTCAGCGGGATATTCACGGATTCAAAGTTTTCATATTTGGTCACGATTTCGTGTCCGTAATCGATGATAAATCACATTCATTTATACACTTCTTCAATCTCTCTTCTGACCAGCGCCAAGACCGAATACGACCCCTGATCAAGAGGCTTCCCGTCAAGAGAAATATCAATCAGATCTTCATTCAGCTTTTGGTTTATCCCTTCCATGCTCAGCTTCCTTTCTTTGCTTTCATAGGCATCGGTAAGAGTAGTTTTGGCTTCTGAAAGAACAGATCCCATCTTCTTTTTCTCCTCAAAAGAAAGTGCTCCCATAGTCTTGAATTCTTCATTCAAAGCTCAAGATTTTCAGAGATATTTCTGGAATCGTTCCGTCGTTTGAGGTGCGTTATTCAACTTTTCAAGCTCTTTTAATGCGATTTTGGTATCCAACATGAAATTCAAAATATAAATGATAAAAGCTCGCAAAGCGAGCGATAAAGGCTCATTTCATTCGCGATAAAGGCACTTCATGCGATAAACTTGTTCATTGTTTATCTATTGTTTATCAGCGAAGCGTTCACCCATTGTTTATCTTTTCAGTCCAGCTTTTCAACCAGATTTTGGCTTATTTTAAGCCTAGTTTTAACGATTTTTATCCATTTTTATCCATTTTTAACCATTTTCGGGCTTCTTGTCAACACTTAAAGGTCGATGAAACGCTTATTTTTTGAAATATTACGATTCGCGAGTATACTTATAATGTCAGTAAAACTGGGTAAACTGAGTAAAACTGTGTAAACTTAGCCATAAGGTATGCAGCCATCTCAGTTTACTAAATTAACTAAGTTTACTCCTTTCACTATTATTTCATGGACCAGATGGAACATAATCTCTTGATAGACATCAAGGACCTCACACGAGGATATCCAGAAAATCCATATCTTCTTTTCAGCAAATTCAATCTCGCTCTCTATAAGAACGATTTTCTCGTGATCATGGGAAAATCAGGCACAGGAAAATCAACAATTGCGAGACTGCTGATAGGCGAACTCAGAGCTCCGCAAAAAGCTATCTATCACAAGAAAGAAGACATCTCCAAATATTCAGATGAAGAATTACAGCTTTATAGAAGAAAAATCTGAATAGTATTTCAGGATTATAAACTCATGGAACAATTGAGCGTGAAAGAGAACATCACGTATCCATTAAAAATATACGGCCTTGGAGAGAACATCATCGAAAGCAAATTCGATGCCATGAAAACAAAGCTTGGTTTACAGAAACTCGTAAATACTCCGGTGAAATTTTTAAGCGCCGGAGAGAAACAGAAAGTATGCATCGCAAGAGCGCTTATCCATGAACCGGAATTTGTGATTGCCGACGAACCAACCGGAAATCTCGACTGGGGGCATACCCAGCAGATTGCAGATTTGCTCATTCAGACTAACCTCATGGGCAACACCGTATTGTTGATCACTCACGACATCCACCTTCTCAATTACGTCAAGGAAAAACATAAGATCAAATTACATGTGATGGTATAATTGCTTTACCCCTAATACGGAATACGTATGAGTACGACAAAAAAGGAAACACTCATAGAACATATAATGTTGCAGCTTCAAGATGTTGATGTTGCCTGATATCTCAAAGATGAAGTGAGAGAACTCCTCAAATATCTTCATTATTATAAAATCAAAAATGTGTATCAAAATATCGATGCGCTCAAAGAATATCTGGCCTTGCTGGATAATCAGAGTACAAATCAGATCCACAAGTTGGAGTATGATGCATCGAGAAAACATGAATTATCTACGGATCATGACGTACATTATTTCATATCCAAAAAATGATTGGAACGTGTCGGCGAACACAAAATACACCAAAAAATCTGGGACAACGACTACAATCTGACGTATATCATGCAAGGAATCAAATGACTGCTTCTGCTCACCGCCGACGAATTTTGCAATGCGACACCCACCAGAATGTCTATCAATAGGATGTTGCGGCAAAAGGAACTTAGTTCGACCGCCATAAAAAATATGTAAATATTTTTTATGGATGCGAGAACTATACCTATGGTAAAACTCAGTCAAGAACTAGCATTTTAAAACAAAAAAATATAATTATCGTTGGCCTAGCTAACGATTTTTTTTATTAATTTCTCTTGCTTAAAGCAGGCAAATATGTATAATAAAAATGTATCAATTATATCTCCCTTTGTCAAGGGAGAAGTCCGCATGGACAGAGGGATTTTAAAAATCCTCCACCCTAAAGGGCACCCCCTCCTTTAAAAAAAGGAGGAAAAATTGTTTCTCCTTCATTCTTAACTCTTTTCATGGCAGTGGATTCCAAGTTACTAGCGCTTTTGGACGTAGTAATAGATAGCTATATCTTCAAAGGAGAACCGGTCGGTTCCAAATTTTTGCATGCCTCAGGAGATACCCAGTTTGCGCCATCGACACTCAGAAAATATCTCAATCAACTGGAAAAGTCAGGCATGGTCTACCAGCCCTACAATTCATCATGAAGAATCCCGACTGTTCAAGGACTTTCACAATATATCGAATGATATCTCGCTGTCAAAGAAGAAGAAACTGATGCCGGAGTCACTGATGTGCGCAAGTGAGTCAAATACCTTGTGGAAACCATCGGAAATCTCGCTGATGGGGTAGTAGTAGGATTCGTAAGAAATGATCAATATTATTATCTCGGTATCAATAACCTTCTCAGAGATGATATGGTAGATGAATATCATGCGACCAAAAATATAATCCGTTTCATCGAAGAGAAGAGACTCGTAAGATTCATCGATAGCAAGATCATGAAAAGGGACCAGATTTATTATACTTTCATCGAAGACAAGGATACGGTGATTTCCTGCCTCTATACCAAATTGGCAGTAGAGGACTACGATTGCGTAGTCAGTATCATCGGTCCTACAAGAGTGGATTACAAAAAAAATGTAAAAATATTAAGAAAATTAGTACACTCTTTACATAAATAATCAGACGATATGGGTAAAAATATAGAAAAGAGCAATATACCATTGGGAGTGGATGACATGCTCAAAAAGCTTGATGAGAAGGTCAAGAAGCAGACTCCGGAGGTGCCAAAACCAGAAAAAAATCAAGAGGCTTCAATCAGCAAAAAAGAGATGCAGAAAGCTGTCGCAGAAAACGATGCATTACAGAAAGAGAATGCAGACAAATATCTTGAAAAATGACTGGTTGATGCAGAGCTCAATAAAGAGAGTCTTGCTGCCAATGAATCGGAGAACAAGAAAGAAAAGGCATTAGCATCAAAGACCAAGACACTAAGTTCCAAGGGTCAGAATGTCGCGATAGACGATTTTAATCTGCCAGAGGGCGCCACAGAAAATGTAACAAATAATAGGATAGACGCAGCAAATGCACCGCTCAATACGATGCTTGCGGCTACATGACCGGCGGGCTGGGTGTTCAAAAAAGTTTTCAGATTCAGCGAGTCCGATATAATCCCTGAAAATTTAGCATAACGGTTGTCATTGCGACCCCGACTATTCGGGGGAAGCAATCTAACCGTTTACAGTCTAGATTGTTCCTCAGGATTAAAACCACACGGAGCCTGTCCCGCAGAAGTGCGGGGTTCGCAATGACGGACCAATCACTTTTTACTTTTAGCTTTAAATTAATTATATGTGAGATGTTATTCAAAGCGCGTGATGAATAGTGTATTATTTGGAGCCGAATGGAGAACCGAGATATCTGTTGATCAAAAGACTGGCAGTTTCCAAAAAAATAGAACGGGTCGCCCCCAAAGGAAAGGTTCAGCAATGAGAATCTCTCCAGACAGCTGCGTTGAGGGAGGTTAGCGAAGAAACAGGGATCCCTATCAACCAGTTAAAGCTCAAACAACAGTTGGGAACAACGCAATTGAGAAATGTGGAAAACATCAAATGACAGATGGATAAAGATGTCACCTATTTTCTCATGCAATTCGGCGGGGATCCTTCGATACTCAACATTACAGAAAAAGAGGGCTATATAGGTGTTTATAAGCGGGCGACATTAAGCAATGTCCTAGGCTTGATCTATTACAATGATATCAGGGAATTGATTAGGAAAAGTTATGTGCTTATCAAGCAGGATCAGAAGAATAACAATATCAAGCAACAGTTCCTCCAAAAGTTAGAATAATGGTATCATAGAGTCATAGATACATAGGAATTCTATCAAATCTATCAGCCTATCATTCGTGTTGAATTTCCAAAGCCATTTACTATATTCCCTGTACTGATTTAGCTATTAAACTATCTTCATGACAGAACTTCTAGCTCACGTGCAATTGTTACCGAAATTTAATAACGTGTCCGAACAAGATAAGAAGTTTACCCAAGAGATTGTCTGAAAAAATATTGTGGGCAAGTTGGATTCTTATCTAAAGAAAGTGTTTAGCAGAAAAGATGATGCAGAAGTGGCTATCAAGTATACGATTACTTACCATGAAGACTCGAAAAAATATGATGCTGACTTCATTTTCAAATATGACGGCGAAGATTTCATCTACAAGAAAGAAGGATTCAAAATCTTATTAGACCTAGTCAATCATGCTTTCCAACATTTCAAGGAAAGGCTTTCCAAGAAGTAGTTAAAAATTGATAAAGATAGATAAAAATTGTTGAAAATTGTTATAACCATTTTTATCAACCATGCTATAAGATATTGCGGGGTCAACTTTTATCAACTTTTATCAAGTTTTATCCAATATTTATTATCCATGAAAACAAATTTCCTTACCAAAGAATGATATGAAGATTTAGTCCAACAGTTGAATGAGTTTGAGACAACCAAACTTCCTGCAGTGCTGGAAAGATTATCTGAGGCTAAAGCCATGGGAGATCTTTCAGAAAACTTCGAATATAAATCAGCATTGGAAGATAAGGATTTCATCCAGAGCAGAATCAATGAAATTGAAGAATTGTTGGAAAATGTAGAGATTATTGAAGAGGATAAGAGGAAAAAGGGCGATGTAGTTGATTTCGGTTCCAAAGTGACAGTAAAGATAGAGGATGATAAAGAATACGATGTGATAATCGTGTGATCATGAGAAGCTAAGGTCAATGACGCTTCGCAGTTGGAAATATCTCCGGAATCGCCTTTGGGTGTGGCCGTCTTCGGTAAAAAATCAGGTGAAACGGTCAAGATGAGATTGGCGACCTGAAGAAAAGAAGTGAAAATTATTAAGGTAAAGTAAAATACGGTATACGTTACATGGTAAACGGTACGCGGCAGACGTTCTACGTTATCCGTTCACCGTTTTTTTTATTCAGTTTCAAAATTCACTTCCGTAGGCGTCCATTCATTCCGCAGATCAAATGTGATGTTACAGGTGCATGGTTTTCTGTGTGAGGTCGTACCTTCTACGCTGATCATAAGGAAATACGGGTCGTTGAAACCTACCTTGGAAAATCCGATAGTTTTGAGAATATCATCAGCATTCGCACATTTCTCTTTGATCAAATCCTTCTTATTCTCTACGACAAAATCTTTGTTCACTATCTTTACCATATTAGAGATGTCCAAGATCATGTCATCTTCTATATTTTTAAACATATATCAGAATATATTCCCATCAAATACTGCCCAGGTCTTGTCGGCATGTTTGTAAAAGGTGTATCATGCTTCCGTATTAAAAAATTCTTTCTGAGAGCTAAGATAACCTTCGATGATATAATTACAGTCTTTATCCTGCAGTATCTTACTGCACAAAAAGCGTTCCACGTCAAATACCGGTGCTTTGTTGAAATAGATAGTAATGTTCTTCCCTGATTTGTTAGCAGAGAGCTGTAGCTGGTCATTGAAATCAAGATACAAAAGATCTTTGATAAAAAGATAGGTATTTCCTTTGATAACGAGTCATGGTTTAGCGAGTTTGACGATAGCTACATCCACTATCGGTAAGTTTTTATCAAAATCAATGATTTCGCCTACAATTTCAATATCTCATACGTAGTTGTTGAGATTAATGGTCGTACTTTTTAGTCATATGACATCAGGACCTCTGATGATAGTATGTGTATAGAGAGGGAAATGATTGTCGACCGACAAGCTTCCTGCAAATCTTATCTTATCTCATTTCTTGTATGAGGAGAGCTGTTGACCGCTAAATATATCACCGGTCCAGATTTGTTCCTGCGGAGGATTAAAGAAAAAATTTTTGATTTTGTAAAAAAAGAATATCACGATCAAAACGACGATAAATGTCGTCAAAAATTTCTTCTGGTTGAACTTGTTTTTCCTAAAATTTCTGATGTCCATTGCCTAAAATAGGGTAAAATTTTTTGGCACACCTGTGAGTATAGTACTTTAAAAATAAAAGTCAACTAAATTAGTATTAAGAAAGACAACAGTCATCAGACGAGTCTGTCATTGCGAACGAAGTGCGGCAATCTAACGAGTCTGAATATTCCGCAGATTGCCACGTCGCGATGCTCCTTGCAATGACGCGAGGCGAAAGGAGACAACTTACGATTTCATCTTCTTTTTGATTATTGAGCTTTTGTGCTCTTTTGGTTTAAAGGCCTTTATGGTGATTACTTCAGTTTTGTGGCCGTGATTATACAAAAATTTACTAAGTTCCTCCACTAGATATGTCTGATCATATCACAGCACGACGACATCAGGTTTATGTTTTTTGATGACGAGAAAATAGTCGCTTTTATGCCCGAGTTCTACTAGATCAGCGATATTCAGATCCTTGATATCTTGCATCCTTTTTTTCTCATGGTGCAAAGGAGCTTTACCTTTGAATTTCGCTACATTTTGATCTCTGGCGATGATGGTGACCAATTTATCTCCGTGAGCTTTCGCTTGTTGGAGAAAATATACATGCCCGGGATGTACGATATCAAATGTTCAGAAAGTGAGGACGGTTTTCATATCCTATTATTTAAATTTTAAGCATTTCGGTGTTTGCGGAGTTTCACAATACATCATAGTACAAGCATCAGCTTTGCCATCTTTTACGCTGCAATTATTGCACCCATCGTACCAAGAAACACAATTCTCTGGGATGACAGGAGTTTCTACATCCTCTTTTTCATCAACTGGTACAAATTCAGTGCATTTTGCTTCTGCCGGGGTCTCGCAGAACATTTTCGTGCAAGCCAATGGTTTCCCGTCTTCTACACTGCAATTATTACATCCGTCAAACCGATTAGTACAGCCATCAGGGATGACGACAGCTGTTGTGTCGTCAGTTGTTTCAGTTTTGCTGCATCCTGTAAGAATGACCACAGTCATCAAAAGTCCGATAGTGAGAAGTTTTTTCATGAGGGGGAAATTAGGATTTAAAAGTTATTATTAGTTTTCACTTCCACAATTCCGTTACCTATAACTGTATACTTCTCAGGGAAATTTTCTACATCAAATACCATCGCTGTTTCAACATCTACACCGATGCCATACTTTGTATGAGTTTCTTCCATCTCCTGTTCCAGCAATGCTTGTCTATTTTTTTCCCTATAATGCGGTTCTATGACAGTATTTTTGATGACCTCGAGTCATTCAACCATTTCATCCTTTTCGGTCCTGAGGTAGCTTCATAAAACTTTTGAGCCCGCAGATTCGCTTATAATATATGTTGCATTTCTGATTACCTGTTCCAAAGCGGGATTGGCTTTGATCTCCTTCAGAAGATTGCTGGTCTTGCTGCCTCAGCTCAAAAAAACAACAGAGGAATCTGCCTTCTCGAGAGCTCCTTCATCGTTTGCATCAAGGTATTCTATTCCGTCCAAGTTTATATGCTTGGCAAATCGACCGTCTGCTCGTTCGATCTGAGATATAGTCGTCCTAGCGAAGGGAACATGAAAAATCTGCTTAGGTTTAAGTTCGTGGATGACTTTTTCTATAAGCTTCATAAGCGGTTCGACGTCCGAATGCCCATCTTCTTTCGTTCTCGCTCCACCGAAAAGAAATATTTTCATGTTTTTAAGTTCAGAATATAAAATGACTATTATTTAGAAATTTTTAACACCATCAGACAATCATCTCTCTTATATCTGGATACCGTTTTAAAACCGAACTTTTCGTAGAATTTCGGCTTACATGCTGTAAGCATTACCATGCTGGCCTTGTGTATGCCTTGATATGATTTGATCGTTTTGATGATTTTTTTTATAAGTTGAGAGCCTATACCTTGTCATTGATACTTTGGTTCCACATTCACTCGGCAGATATCGTAGACACAATAATCGATCCGGGATGCCATAAACCCAGCAAATCACCTGATCTCGCCTTTTTCTTCTGCCACGAAATATTTCGGTTTGATAGGAAAATCTTTGAAAGCTGCACCTATTTCTTTGCACGCCAATCCCGCATAGAAGGGTGAATAGTTTTTCTTTACTATGAGCGAAAGTTTTTTTTCCTCTCATTTTTTTTGCGAATCTGATGTGCATTGGAATTTAACATTTATCATTTAAAATTTAGAATTTAATTAACAACTTTTCCATTATCCAATCTGATGATTTCATCGGCGAACTTGGTGATATTTTTATCATGTTCAATCATCAGAACCGTATCGCCCTTATCCAAAAATTCTTTGATCACTCTGAGCAGTTTTTCTATATCAGCAAAATGCAGTCCCACCGTCGGTTCATCCAAGAAGTAGACCGAATGTCATTTGTAGGATTTCAAAAGATGCTTGACCAGCTTCAATCTTTGGCTTTCTCATCATGATAGCATATGCGCCGGTTGTCCCATCCTCAGATACCCAAGTCCGATATCCACCATCAGTTGCAATTCTTCTCTGATATGATCGATTTCCTTGAAGAGTTCCAATGCGTCAGAAATATACATTCACAAAATCTCCGTGATGCTATGGCCTCTCCGCTTGATGGCGAGGATTTCATTTTTATATCTTTTGCCATTACATAATTCGCAAGGGATGTAGGTATCAGGCAAAAATTGTAATTCTATTTTTTTATATCCATAGCCGTCACATGCCTGGCATGCTCACTTGTTGGAGTTGAAAGAGAAATAACTCGCGGTGAATCATAGATATTTACTTTCTGTCGTTCAGGCAAAAAGTTTTCTGATATGATCAAATGTTCATATAAATGTTGCAGGACATGACCTAGGAGTTCTTCCAATACTTGTCTGATCGACATAGATAACATTTTTGATTTCTTCGTGACCGGTGATAGTATCTACCGCGATATCCTTATAGAATTCCTGCAATGCGAGTGATTCGTAGTGTGTGTATTCTTCTCTTTTCATGACTGGTGCAGCGAGGATTTCCTGTCGGCTTCGTCATTTTTTCAAGAGTTGGATCCTGATATAACTTTGCACGAATTTCTGCTTGTCATTCAAAAATCTGAAGAGGGTAGTATACATCAACGTCGTTTTACCTGCTCCCGAAGGACCGGTGATGATGGTAAAACTTCCCAGTCTGATTTTGACATTGATGTCGGCAAGATTATATTTTGATGCTTTCCTGATATGCACATAATTATTGCTTGGCGTATGCTCACCCCAGCCGTCCAGGGTCACTTTTTTCTTCCCCGTGATATATTGCGCAGTCAAGGTTCAAGATTTTATAAAATCATCATACGGACCGTTAAATAACAATTTCCCGCCGAAGTCTCCGGAGCCAGGTCCTATCTCAGTAATCCGATCTGCTGCTTTGATGAATTCTTCATTATGTTCCACGACGATGATCGTGTTTCCCATTTCTTTGAGTCTCTGGATCGCAACGATAGCTCTTTTGATTTCTCTGTCATCAAGTCCGATTGTCGGTTCATCAAGCACATAAATTATTCAAGTCAATTTATTCCCGAGTTGTTTTGCGAGTCTCAATCTTTGGATTTCTCAACCGGATAATGTATCGATTCCTCTGCTCAGACTCAGAAATCCCAATCATAAATCCTGAATCGTTTTGGTTCTATCGGCTAGAGGATTCATAATCCTCCCTAGAAGTATTTTGTCTTTTGTATTGTGCTCTCTATATGCATCCAAGAATGCTATCAAGTCATTCAAGGGCATTTGTTGGAGATTGGAAATGTTATACTTAAAGGTGGATAGGTTTGATAGGTGTATGGGTACAGAGGTTTCTGATAACACTTCCTTTGCACCTTTGTTGCCTATGCCCC
>PFWQ01000025.1:623-2150 GCA_002791215.1 candidate division SR1 bacterium CG_4_9_14_3_um_filter_40_9 | reverse complement strand
GCCTTTCAGGCTCAGAAAAACGTTGAGACTTTCTTTCTTTAACTTTGCTCCACCACATTCTGCGCACACTTTCATATCCAGCATCGCTTGGAAATCAACGGTCAAAAGACCCTTTGCATATTGTTCTTTGATGACTTCTTCCACTCACTTGTAGTGCAGACTCGCTCGCTTACCTCCCACCTGTACCCTCAACAATTCATCATCTCAAAACAATACCACATGCTGAAACCATTCCGGGAGATCTTTCCGGATTTTATCGTCATCGATGCTGTATTTCTGTGCAAGCTTCAACAATATCGATTGTCCAAAATTGCTATCCCTTCGCGGTAAGATCGCTTTCATATATGGGCTGTAGGGATCAAGGATTTTATCAAAGTCTACCTGCAATATTTCGCCGATTCCATGACAATGCGGACACGCTCATTCCTGCCTATTCGCTGAAAAATGCTGAGACGTGAATTCAGGATAAGTGACATTACATTCAGGACAATACATCTTGTCGGTGAACCAACAAATGCTAGCGGCATTTGCCAGTGTCGAGTCACGAGTTTCGAGTTTCGAGTTTTTCTTTTTTCATTTTTTCGCGTTACTCGTTACTTGTCACGCGTCACCGTTGCCCTCGGCAATGTATATTCAGAATTTTTTGGATTCTCACAATATCTTGATGATATCTTCCTGTAATCTCGGTAATTTCTGATCTTCCACAGTGACGCGGTCATAGATTCAGAAGATATCCACTGGAAAATAGTCCTTGGGGATATTCGGCGTCTCAAGGTAGAAATATTCAATGGGGTCAAGATCAGTCTTTAGTCAATAGTCTTTAGTCTTTAGCTCTTTGCTATCGGCTATCGACTGCTGGCTACTGACTATTAGGTATCTGGTGAATCATTTCCCTTTTTCTACTTTGTTCCTATTTTTTTTCACAAATTCAGTCAGGTCTTCCTTCTCATCAAAATGCCCCGACTCTTGCAACAAATAAATTTTCTGACTCATATATTCTTCTTTGATGAAGTTCATGATCTGTTGGATCGTCTGCGGTTTGATTTCTCTGCCGCAGTTATAACAATAGCTATCACCTAGTTTTGCAAACAGCAATCTGAGATAATCATCAATTTCCGTCAAGGTTCAGACTGAACTTCTTGAGTTTCCAGCTTTCTTGTTTTGCTCTATGGCGATGGCAGGGGAGAGCCCGCTGCAGTGATCCAAGTCTGGTCTTTCTCCGAGATTGAAAAATTGTCTCAAGTAGCTTGATAAAGATTCTATATATCTATACTGACCTTCTTTGTAGATCGTATCGAAGGCGAAGGAAGATTTTCAGCTTCATGAAACCCCTGTCACCACAATGAGTTTATTCTTGGGCAATTCGATATCGATATTTTTGAGATTGTGAGTTCTCACTCACTGGAAAGCGATTTTATTCTCAAAATTATTCTGTAGTAATTTCTCGACTGATTTCTTCGGCATAGAAATTTTAAAAATTATGAAATGAAGGATTTATTCGATTCCAAGTCTTTCTTTGACTATCGC
>PFWQ01000025.1:240-581 GCA_002791215.1 candidate division SR1 bacterium CG_4_9_14_3_um_filter_40_9 | reverse complement strand
TTTAGCTATCATTATGGTAGAAATAATCACATCTGCAACTTCATGTTCGAGATGCTCTTGCGAAAATTTCTCAAGTTTTTCTTCTCTCACATGTCCATAATGTCCCATAAGCTGTTCGTTGAGCTCACCGATTTCCTCAGTCAGTTTGACGGATCTCCATAGAGATTGCCTTTCCTTGTCCATATCAGGATGTTTTTGTAGAAAATGTGCATCAACTTTGTCAACGAAATCAAGAATTTCTTTGAGCTGCATAAATATCTAATTAAAAAATTAAAATATTAAAAGATTAAAAAATTTTCCATTCACTGTTAGTTATTAGTTGTTAACTGTTAGTTGAAATT
>PFWQ01000025.1:0-147 GCA_002791215.1 candidate division SR1 bacterium CG_4_9_14_3_um_filter_40_9 | reverse complement strand
AGTGTCATCTCTTTTTCTCATTTCACTGCATCGTAATGTTTATAAACGACCATATCTTCCAGGGTCTCGCTGTGTTTAGCGATGCCGATGACTTCGCAGATGGATCATTTGTAATGACGATATTTTCACAATTTCATGGCTCCAGAT
>PFWQ01000085.1:3847-4066 GCA_002791215.1 candidate division SR1 bacterium CG_4_9_14_3_um_filter_40_9 | reverse complement strand
TGAAGTCCATAGGTATCACTTTGAAAATCGGTCTGCTCGGATCCAAATATACCGGTTCTCATAGTCATCAATCAAATTCGGTGTTTTTTATATTCGGATTAGCGCTTACTTTCTTGAGGAGAGGATCTCCGAAATTTATCAGGAATGGCGAACTAAATGGAACTGTTGATTCTCCTACGGATTTACCATCACTGAAGTAGGTGATGTTTTTGAAATTAT
>PFWQ01000085.1:0-3838 GCA_002791215.1 candidate division SR1 bacterium CG_4_9_14_3_um_filter_40_9 | reverse complement strand
ATAATCCCAGTGTGGAATCGCTGTTGTTTTCTATGGATTCGTAGCCTTCCTTGCTGAATGCACTGTTCACTTGATAGAATCAGATTCACATGAGTCCATTGGTTGAACCTTCAGCGAATACCTCTTTCTGGTCATAGTCTGGATTAGTTATATTTATGCTGGTATCTGCGTTATCTGCATCTGCATTCCTCGCTATAATCAATTGTCCAACTTTTTTGTTTCCCATCACGACATCCCGTTTGGAAAGACCTTCTACTTTGTCTGCGGAAAGTATTATAGATACTCCGTCTGCTCAACTACCGTGTGTGAGGTCGAGCATCACTTGCCCATTGATCAGAATCTTTTTGTTTTCTACGGTATTAGTTTCGATAACGCTATCCGTTGCTTCTGGTATGTAGAGGACAATATTTTTGTTGTTTACTGCTCCTTGCATGTCGCCTGTCGCTGCGATTTTTTGCAAATCGAAATTGTTAGTTGCTCCTATATTCATGGAGCCGATTGTTGCTATATTGATTAAGAAATCTTGGTTATCTATCTGCAAGCTGATGTCTTTGCCTGCGAGATTTTTCACTTGTCCGTTCTCTGTGATGATGACGTCAGTCGATCTCAATTTACTTGGATCCATGAGCTGTGTGGTGACGGCAAGAAGTTTGTCAGACTGATTCATTAATCTGTTCACATATCAGTTATTGTTTGAGAAATATCCTCGCTGATTTCATCGGTCTGTGCCAAAGAG
Organism: candidate division SR1 bacterium CG_4_9_14_3_um_filter_40_9; assembly: GCA_002791215.1. Taxonomy (GTDB): domain Bacteria; phylum Patescibacteriota; class Gracilibacteria; order Absconditabacterales; family Absconditicoccaceae; genus UM-FILTER-40-9. The sequence continues at coordinate 3,102 of PFWQ01000085.1, read as the reverse complement.
ATTGAGGTACATGATATTGAGCCCTGTTTCTGGCAATAATGAATTCTGCACCAGAATGTCTTTGTATCCTGGCGTTTGATCTTCTAAGGCAAGATTGTCTATTTTGGCCGTGATGAATGATTCTCATCCTGGCTCTGTCGTTTCTAATTCGATTATGTTTTCTCCTGTTGCACTGATAGTCTTGGAATCTCAACTGTCTATCGATAGCGCTCAGATTGTTCATATTTTCAGATCTTTCGCTTGGCTGATCGGGTTGTCCCGGATATCCGTTACTTTTATTTTCGCTGTGATCGTCTCTCCTGGCGTTGCTGTTTCTTTGTCTAAAGTCACAGTAACTTTTTGTGCTGTCCCGCCTTCCACGGTTATCGGTATCTTGACTGGATCGATTCCCGGTACGGAAACATATAACGTGTCTGTTCCTGCTTTAAAGCTTGGATAGAGATATATCTCCAATTGTCATCCGCTGATGATGAAACTTCCATTTTTGATGAATTTGTCTCCTGTGATTTCTCCAGGTATCAATAATTTATTCTGCGTACTTATCAGCGCCATGCTTTTTACGCGAGTGATCGGCGCTCAATTTTTGTCCTTGAGCAGGAGTATGATGCTCGGTATCAATTCTTGATGAGCGATTTCTCCGCTCGCATTGGTGATATTTTCAGCTCCATTTAAAGAAACAGTCATCGGATTTATGTGATTTGGATTACCGCTTTCATCGAATAATGGAGTAGATATGCCATTTTGATATATACTCAAAAATCCTTTGATGACTGTTATCAGCTGCGATGATCCTGTTATGCTTATCCGTTCTCCCGTTGGTTGGCTTAAACCTGAGAAGTAGATTGTGGTTGACATTGTTGTATCGCCTGGCACTTCGGATGGAGCCACATAGCTGAGCGTAGTTTTGTTGAAATCCGAAAATGTCAGCTCCGAGCTTGTCGTACCGCCGTTTCTGATTTGTCATTCTCAGGTGCTTGTGGAGAGCATGACTTCAGGAGCTACCAATCATAATTTGTTGCCAGATCGATCTTCTCACTCCACACTGAATGGAACTTCGCCTCCTGCGATGACTTCATTACTTGCTACTTTGATGGTAGCTTTGTATAAAGGATCTGCGAGAATTTCTATCTTGGAAGCTTTTTTGATGCATTTATCTGTATCCTTGATACAGAATTCAACAGTCACTACTGTCGTTCCTGCTTTGTTGCCATTGAAGCCGATGTTGTAATTCGTAGGTGACGTGAACGGGTTGAAAGTGTATGTTTTTTTATTGCAAAGATTGGTAGAGATATTTGGAATGCTCAAGCAATTATCTCCGGTCGCTTGAATCTTGATATCTAAACTTCCCAAATCTCTCGTGCCCCATATTTTTAATTGCTTGCCTAGTGTCTGATTCCCGAGCTGTCGTGAAGTGGATTGATCTTGCCCGGTAGAACTTAATCTGATTTCTCCATACGTGAGAATATCGTTCAGTGCGAATTGTTGTTCCGTTGTTGCATTTGCTATCGTTTCTTGATTATTCGTTTCTGTATCCAATGCTCCTCGTTGCGATGCATATTGTCACATACTTCATTGTCGATTTTCTACACTTTGATTCACTTCACCCATGAAATTCTGAAGTGTCGGTCACATGGCATTGGTGTAATCCACTTTTATGTCAAACGGCTTTTTCATGGTTTCCTTGAACCAGCATTTCAAGGCTTTGAGCCAAGGAGAGGAGAGTGTTTTTATATCAAAAATCAATTCACTGCCCGAAGGATCAAATTTGCATGCCTCATCTACTGCATTTTTCTCTTCGGGGACTTCCGTGAATCTATTACTACTGCTATTGTTTTCTTGGATGTCCATGATTTCTTGAATTGCTGTCGGCGTCGGCTTCGCTTTCACATAATCTTGGCTATCTGAGTTGATGAAAGCAACCTCATATCATCATGTGCTGTAAGTCGGCGTGATGAACGGTCATTGATCGTTGTCTCCGCTGAGATATTTATTCATGACGTCTGATATTTTCTTGTTGACATCAAACGCCGCTTTGTTCTCATTGATATCAGCCACAATGCCTGTATTGGATAGTTTCTCCGGTCGTGTGATATTTTGGTAATACATGAATTTACCTAGCGTGGTTATTGTATCTTCGATGATATCTATGAAGAAATTTTCTGGAATCAGATTGTATGGGCGTTCGGTCGTATTCGTATTGTATGGCGTCGCTAAGATGTCGTAGGTATGTAGAAGATTGAATGCTGCGCTATTCGCACTATAGAAATTATTTTTATTTCAGCTTTCTATAAGCAGCAGATCGTTATATTCTTTTACTTTCCCTGTGAGATAGCTTGTAATTGACTTGCTGATCTCTTCCGGTGATTTGAGGACCAATTTAATTCCGGATGTATTGTAGACCTTTACTTCGTAGAGATTTGGATAGTTGAATTTCACCTCGTGGCCTCCTACTCCTTGGAAAGTGATGTTTCTGATGTTATCTATCGGCCTATCTTGAGTCGTCATGTTCATTCAGTTGTTCTTTTCCATTTCGTCCGGATCGGTGCTGACATCGAATGTATTCATCGTTGCCTTCAAATAAAGGCTGTCGCCCACTACTGCACTATTGCTAAATCACGTTGCTGTATCCGTCATATATTGTTGTGATTCAATCAATCCATCATTTGCACCATCGATTTTATCCAAATTATCTATGATTGCTTGTATGGCATCACATGAACTTTTATAATAATCTGACCTGCATCAACATGCTCGATCATGAGGGATGCTTGGATTACCTCGATAATCACATGCTAGTACTTCTGCCTTAATTCATGCTAATTTTAATTGAAGCTGTACAAAAAGAACCGCTCTTTCTGTCGCATTATTCCGCTCTATTAGAGGTGTCGAATAAGAAATCACTTTTGCCTGATTGAATACCGGCAAAAGATTGTTGAAATACGTGACGATCGTATCTAATTTATTGTTTATATCATCTTTTCGTGTGTTCAGTATTTCTACTTTTTGACTTTTACTAGTTTCAGACTGCATGATCTTGGTGAAGAGATTCCTTGTATTGCTCAGATCCGTAGCGCTTACGTAAGACAACAATCCATTCGCTTG
>PFWQ01000056.1 GCA_002791215.1 candidate division SR1 bacterium CG_4_9_14_3_um_filter_40_9 | reverse complement strand
GAAATATTTATATTCCGTGCTCGTAAATCTTTTAGATTTTCTGACGTGCCAGATTGACCAAATTTCAGACCTAATGATGGTGGAAAGCCATCAAAAGTCACACTTGCTAAAACACCCGAAAGTGTCTTGAGGAAACTATTTTCCAGCTCATGCTTTCTTTTTTTGAGATCCCAGGATTTATCGATACCTAGCGATAAAAGTTTCCCTTGGTCGTTAAGCATTGCTCCGATATTTACATTATCAAGCATCGTCATGACGCTTTTCCTCATCTGGAGCATACCTTCCTCATGATATTCAGCAAAAAATCTTTTCCCTGCTTTTTCTTTCCCAATTTTTCAATCTTTCCAATCATCCAAGAGAACATTTGATCTTTCGATAATTGATCGATATCCTTCTTTCTTTTCTGCTCCTTCTCCTACTTCCTGTTCAGCTTCCAGTATTCTTTCTATACTGCTCAATTTATCCACCAGGTCTGGCGCAAATGAGCTGCTTGAACCAGCGATTCTTTCTATTGCCTGCGCAAACAGCGGCTGAAATGAAGGATGCTCTTTACACAGCTCAAGTAATTTGCCTCTGTTACAATCTTCTACTTTCAGTGGTTTTAGTATGTCATCAATTTCTTGATCCTGATTTTTCCAGCGGATAACTTTGAAAATATTGAATATCACAATATTTTCTCCAGAAACGTTTGGCCCATATGCATCAATTATCGCTCTATCATTGTATTGTATCCTCGTATCTAGTACGTTGCTTGCAGTCTGGATTGCATCGTATAGCTGTCAACCAAAAATTGTTCACACATCTCAGAGATTTTCGATATCTTTTCCTGATTTTCTTTCTTTTTTTTCTTTCGCTTTCTGAGTTTTCCATTCTTTTTCTCGAAGTTTTTTTCGATCTTGAGGAAGCTTGGGATGCTCCTTTTTCCATGCTTCTTGATGCTCTTTTTTTCTGCGATATTCATACACGTTGATCGACAATTGACCATCTCCATTGAAGTCGCATAGTGTTTGCAAAATATTATCTTCATTGACATAACCAAGATTGTTTTGGAAATTAATTTTCTGTTTAAATCTTTTTTCATAGCTTGATCCAAATCCTTTTGCTTCATTTGCAAATTTCAATAATCCCGCTTTGAGTGCATCATTCCCATTTGCTTCTTTTATAATTTTTGCAAGTTTATTTCTTTCTCGATCTATTCAACCACCATGTTTATACTCAAATCCTGGATCTTCGTTGGCGAGATCTTTGATGTCTTTTGCAGAAGCAATCTTTTCCCATTTATTATTTTCTTTTGTGCTATGCTGGTCTAGATACAAAATCAGCCCAGCTAAACCATCCTGCGGACTCAGATTGATTTTGAACGTCTTAGAATCTAAATTCCCCAAACCTTCTCCGATGATTGTTTCTATATGCTTTTGCAAACCTCATTTTTTGAAAATATTGATCAAATCTTCATTGTTGTATCAGAGATTGATATCTTTGTACTCAAAGTCAATTTTCCCTGGATCTCCAAGTTCTGTCAACGAAAATTTTTCTGCATCCTTGTCTCGTGTCTCTGCCGTTTTGGTGTAAGAATATTTATCTGCTCGCAAAGGATTTCCGCTAGAGATGTTCTTTTTCAATCCTTCAGCTTCTATACCTAATCTGAGATCATTAAGCTCGAATCTATATTCTGCTATGGTTTTTTCTAATTCTTGATTGCTCAATGTATTTACAAAATCCATGATGTCGTGCATACATTCTTCATTGAAGGCTTTTTCTGCCTCCTCTGGCGAACTGAATCTATTTTCGTTATTGAAAATCCAAGTATCAAATATCTTTTCGGCTGTCCAATCAACTGAATTAAAGCCATTTTGCAACAGAGCTAATTTTTCATCTATCTCTTTCTGAATCTGTTCTAGTGTTTTCGCCTTATTCAGGGCATTATAGTCAGCAATAAGCTCTTTTTTTAGCTTATCTAATGCGCCTACGGTATTGTCTATTGTTTTATCAAAAAGATCTTTGGTTTTTGCTTCAAATAATTTCAAATTCTTTGTATCGTCTTTGAGCTGATCGAGCATAGACCTCGTCATCATCTGAAGTCTTGTTTTTTTGTCTTCAGCAATATCTATGACGTTATTCACCCCTTCATACGGATTTGATCTTCTTTCGATGCTGTTTACACTGGCTGTAGTGATTGCCATATTCCTGGTCTAAAGTAAAAAAGAATTTCCATATACTATATAATACCCGGTTTACTATTTTTGTAAACTTTTGAGTGGAAATTGCTCTACTTTGACTACCGTTATTGAGAAAATGTGATATAGATATGGTCTGTAAGGTCGAAGGTCTGTAAGGTCGAAGGTCATAAGTCTTTTACCTGACTTTATGGACTTTATGGACTTTGGACTTTATGGACTTTATTTAAAAGCCGTGATCTGATTTTGAGGTTTTGTGTCCTTGTTCAGAAATAAATCTGCGGTTCATAACCGAATTCTTTGGCGATATTCACCCTATCTTCTTGCCATACATAACTTCGAAGCCCGACTATCCTCCGCAATTCGATTTTTTGAACCTTCTGAAATCTTGCTGTGGAAAGTGTGATGTCTGGAGTATTCGTCGCCTGAATGTTTACGGAGATTTTGCTCATCAAATAGTCTCTGATGAGGAGATTCTGCGCTTTTGTACCTTTGTAAGTCTCTAGATCAATTCCGGCCTGTTCAGCTAAGGCTTTTCTGTCTGTTTTCCGATCCATCCCCCATTCTTTGACGAGGTCGTAAAGTGTTGATGTATTCAATTGTTGGTAGGTTTTCACATTGTCTAAGATAATCGGATTAACTTTTATTGCTTGCCCTGGTTCGCGAATCACGGTGCCTGCGGTTGTGGCTGGAGTGCTGCCTAAATTTTGAATGATAGTAGATGGGGCCTCGGTACTCGGCACTTTGTACTCGGTACTCGTAACTGCCTTGGGCGCACATCTTATGGCATTGAGCATACCGAAGTCGTAATAATAGAGCCTGAGATATTGATTGTCGGATTTTACGTCAAATATCCCTCTATCGTTCCGATACTCTTTTCCGTTTATTCTGATTTCTGGATGATTACATTTTTGTCACAAAGCCACGGTGTATTTTGTGTCGCCTATGTACAAATCTTCCACATATTTGAGATTTTTGTATGATCTTCTCTCAAAAAGCATTTGGAAATATCGAAATTTTTGAGAGGCTGAATTCATTTCGACGTCACCTGATGTCGTTTTCTGATAAATTGTTCAACTTTGCACGTAATAAAGAATATTGCTGTTGGTCTGCAAATCTTGTGGCGTAGCTGTTCATTTCTCGATACAACATTTCATGCCAAACATATCAAAACCATTGCAGCTAGTATTTGCCAACGCAGGTGATATAATACACAAAAATGCCAATCAGAGAATACTATACATCACTTTTAAGTACCTATTCATGCCTTTTTAACTTAAAAAATAAATAAACCATTTACAAAGCTTTTTAATTATTGTTAAATATAATGCAAGACTTTCTGTCCATATCTGTCGCGACAGTGTCTAGTGAAGATTTGGGGTTGAAAATATGATATGAAAATATAGATTGTGAGGCGTGAAATGCCTGGATAGTCCAGTTGGTACCTCGAAGCGTCAGGGCCATGGTAAGGGAGAGATAAGAAATTATAAAACGCCTACGTAGCTTAGCAGGTAAAGCACTCCCATGGTAAGGGAGAGACCGGCGGTT
>PFWQ01000016.1 GCA_002791215.1 candidate division SR1 bacterium CG_4_9_14_3_um_filter_40_9 | reverse complement strand
ACTCGTGTAGGATATAGTCAGTGGAATGTAGAAGGCGCAGTAGGGATTGCTCCACCGGCCGTCTACTATACGCAATACAACGAAGGATACGTGCGCAATCAATTCCTCTTTGAAAGACCGATCAGCTTATGATTTTTCCTTGTCGTGTTTTGGCCATTATTTTTCATGTTTGTCATCAAGAAGAGAGGATGGCAGAATGCTCTATGGCGAGGAGGAATGTTTGGGCTCATAATCCTATCAACATTCTCCAGAGCGGCACGGATCGCATGGTTTTTCCAGACAGGAATACTAATCCTTATGCAATATCAAGGAAAGATGCTCAAAGTGCTTATCTACGGGATACTGCCGATGCTCATAATCTTTGGGGGCATTATCTATGTCGGCAGAGACCAGATTATCGGAAGAACATTCTCCAATCTTGGACATTTCAAAATGATTGCAGAAGCGATAGAAAAAGTGAAAGAAAAACCACTCCGAGGACAAGGAGCAGGAACAGCCTGACCAGCTTCTTTTCAACTTGTAAATGAAGGATATTTACTCAACCGCCAACCCAGAATAGTCGGAGTGGATGATTGAGTTATACCGACGACTTGAGAAACGACAAGCACGAATAAAATGAAGTGATTGAAGATTTCGAAAGCAGTCGCGTATAATCCAGAAAATCAATTTCTGCAGATATGGATAGAATACGGCGTATTAGCATTTATATGATGGATGGTCTTATATCTCTACTTACACAAAGTCTGATATACGGCATATCTAGAAACTAAAGATATCAAAAAAAGTAAGCAAGAAAGATTCTATAGCTACATCATATTAGCATTTTCATTAGGGTTGTTGGGGCTTTCCATTGAGGGATTAGTGCTTCACAGCTTCGTGGACAGAATGATCGTCTATCCATTCATGGCTCTCTTTGGAATAGCTTATGCAGTGTATATAAAATTCCGCTTACGCAGCAGCGAGTAATTGGTCTTTATTAGAAATTCACATATTTGCCAATTGATTATTGATAGTAGTCACTGCTTGTGGTCATTCGGAGGCAGTCATATATACACCAAAAAATCTTGTTCAGTTATCACTGACTCATTTTGCTAATTCTGCGACAGTAGGATATTTGTCTTTATTAACTTTCAGATGATATGCATCAATTCTGGCCTTAAGATTGGATCAAACAGCGTCCACACCATCAGCCCACGTAGCAAAATATTTATTTTTTCAGTCATTAGTATTTCACACATTTCCAGGATTGTGATTGTCTATAGCCCTATCACCATCAGTGCCATAATGACTATCGTTTTTCATAAACGCCATGATATACTCAGTCGGTACTTTAAATTTTTTGAACGTTGACATAACCATGTCAGCACTTACAGGACTTTTGTATTTTAATAGTTCGGAAGCTATATTTGATTTTAATTGTTCGTCTGTAAGAGTGTTAGGCGATTGTTCGATCGTTGGAGTTGGAGAAGTAGTTGCGGCGGGGATTATGTTTTTTGACAAATAACGGGCATCGAGAGAAGAAACCCCAAGAGCTGTGGCTAGAAGCCCAGTTCACAAAATACTGCTTGGTAAAACATTTTTACCTTTTCCAAAAAACAAAGACAAAGGACCTCTTATTTTATCAAATATTCCCATGAATGCATCCTGCCGGAAAGATCTTTTATCAAGAAATTTGTCCGCAGTATTCAGTGCCTTCTCCATATTGGTGATGGTTTGTTCATTTATTTTAAGCTGTGGATTGTTCACAATATCCTTCAGTTTTTTCTTCTCATCATCAAGCAATTGGTTTCATTCAGTGGTGTGTAATGTGAACAAAGCTAAGGTTTCTGGCTTATCAAAATCTTTTGTGGTATTTCGCACAGGGTTATCCAAAAGCTCCTTGTATTTGTAAGGATTGACCAATTGTGGAACGGCTCAGTCCGAGAAATCATTTTTATGTAACACAACAAATGCTGTAAGGTTTTGAACTCTTTTTGCCAAATCAGGAAATGGCCCTTCGCCAGTCAATGGTCCCAAAAGCCCAGAAGCGATATTTTTTACATTACCTATCAGACTAGTAATCTTATTGAAAATAGCACCAATTCAATTATCGGACAATCCATTAGCCGTTTCGGCAAAAAATTCAGAAGAGCTATTTCATGAATTAGCTAATGCCTCGATCATGGCAGGCTGTGTACCGGCACACATACCATTAATGATAGAAGCAGGAAAGCCTGCTAATTCTTTATCATAATATTTTCTTACAACCTGATCAATACGCAAAGCAAATTGTTCTATTTGCGCATCAGTTTTGTTGAGTAATTTCATTTGTGACTCAATGGCCGATCATTTGATAAGTTCTTCGTAGGCCCGTCTGTTTGAAATTTCTACAGCATTAGTAACCTCTATCTGTGTGTTTTGAAGTTGTAGTTTGCTGGTATTTTCTGCGATAAAAGCTTCCAATTCTTTTTGCTTATTCTCCTCTCCCACAGTTAAGTTTTCGTTTAAAGAAACTTTTGACTTCAAAGCATCGAGCTCAAGTTGTTTTATTTGTAAATCTTCTTGGAGTTTTTGTTGTTCTGGATTCATAACCATACACAGCAATGAAATAAAGACTTTCGTCTATTATAGATTATACTCCTTTTTTTAAAAAACACAAAAAAATCAGGCCTTTTTGTTACATCCCTATTGTTTTTTCCAAGATTTTTGATATACAGGGGGCAGTTTTTTATCACATAAATACTCACCCATGTACATAGGAATCGGCGCAATAGTTCTTTTCATCTTCCTCATTTCTATCAGAATTCTTAGACCAAACACGGCTGGAGTCGTGGTTTTACTGGGAAAACCAAAAAGAGTGATCAGGGAGGGATTTAATATGATTATCCCTATTTTTGAAGGAGTAAAACGCCAAAAATTGGCCCTAAACAACCTAGCAATCAAAGTCGATGGGATCACCCAGGACAATGTAAAAACAGGTGTCGATATCAATGTCATCTATAGAGTCAAAAACGATGATCAGTCTATCAAAGATTCTCTATTCAAAAACGGAAATGTGGTTCAAACCATCAAATCCATGATTGAAGAACAGCTGAGGGCAAGTATTTTTGAGTTTAAACATGACGAAATCTTCGGGAAAAGGACAGAAATGGGAGATGAAATCAAACACACGCTCAGCGAAAAATTGGGGGAATTTGGTATGGAACTCGATAGTGTTCAGGTCGTCGATATTCAGCTTGATCAAAAAGTCATAGAAGCCATGAACAACGTCGTTGCCAGCCAAAAAAACAAGACTGCGGCCATTACCGAAGCCGAAGGAAGCAAACAATCACAAATATTGACTGCCGAAGGAGAAAAAGAAGTCAAAAAACTCATCGGAGAAGGTATGGCGCTTCAAAGAGAAGCTATTGCCAAAGGATTTAAAGACTCCATCTGACAGATCAAAGAGGTAGACCAAAGCCTGACCGGAAAAGAAATTTTGGACTTCTTGCTCAATAGCTCTAGAATAGAAACTCTTGAAAAAGTCTGACAATCCAACGCCAAAGTAATTTACGTTAATGAAAATTTGGAAGGTAAGAAAGCGTCAATGATCAAAAATGGCTAATATTTTCTAATTTATGTCGCACATTATTCCTCAGCCAGCACTTATA
>PFWQ01000001.1 GCA_002791215.1 candidate division SR1 bacterium CG_4_9_14_3_um_filter_40_9 | reverse complement strand
GAATGACAAGGAGAAGAAGGATCCTGTCGATTCGTAGTTATCTCTTGATAGCTGAGTAGTTACATATACATTTCATATCCCCAACGCTTAAGGAGTTATAATGTTATTAGCTGATTTATTAGGAAAAGTAGTTTCTTTGGATGCCTCTGATTTGTATCTCAAGGCTGATACCCCTCCTACATACAGGGTATCAGGAGAAACTGTTCAGGATCTTGCAAGGCTTAGCCCTATGGATGTAGAAAGATTGGCTTATGCGGTGATGGGTGATGAACAACAGGTGGAGTTTGCACGAGCAAATGAGATGAACCTTGCCTTTAACTATCCTGAGCTTGGCAGGTTCAGATGTAATATCTATCGTCAACGAGGAACCGTAGGAATAGTTTTTCGCAGGGTAAAAACTCAAATTCCAAATGTAGAAGAGCTTAATCTACCACCAATATTAAATGAGCTTGTCTTAGACAAGAGGGGATTGATATTAGTCGTTGGCTCTACAGGCTCTGGCAAGTCTACCACACTGGCGGCTATGCTTAATCATCGAAATGAGACAGAGGGTGGACATATTATTACCATTGAGGACCCGATTGAGTTTGTTCATCGGGATAAAAAAGCCATTGTCAGCCAGCGAGAGATTGGAATTGATACGGAAGCATATGGTTCAGCATTGAAAAATGCCTTGCGACAGGCTCCGGATGTTATCCTTATTGGTGAGATGCGAGATATAGAGAGTGTTTCGGCAGCCGTATACTTTGCTGAAACAGGACATTTGGTGCTGAGTACGCTGCATTCAACCAATGCTTTTCAAGCTATAGAAAGGATGCTTCAATTCTATCCCGGAGAGATGCATCCCCAAATCCTTATGCAGCTTTCCTTAAATCTAAAGGCTATTATTTCCCAAAGATTAATCCCTCGAGCAGATGGAAATGGCCGTGTTGCAGCCATAGAGATTATGCTGGTTACCCCACGAATTAAAGACCTTATCAAAAAGGGAGAAATCAATCAAATTCGAGGAGCTATCCAGACCGGATCAAAGGATGGTCTCCAGAGCTTTGAACAAGCATTGTATGAACTTTATACAAAAGATCTGATTACCTTTGACGATGCCATGGCTGCAGCAGATAGTGCTAATGATTTGAGGTTAAGGATGAAGGGGATGACAGCGATGTAAATATTCAAGGTAACTATACTCCATTACCTCATAAATTACGATTGAGCTTAACAAATCGGAGTGCATTAGCTTGCCAATGCTGTATTAGCGAAACTAATACAGCCCGTCTCTTACTTGAAAAATCATCTTCTAATATTCACATCATCAACAGGATACTTCTTCCAGAGTCAGCAGTCTTCAACTGCTGAACATTAGCAAGCTAAGGTATAGTGGGTTAAACAATAAAAGGATAGGTGAGTTATTTGGAGTAAGCAGAAGTGCTATAGGTAAAGCTGCTATTCGTGTGAATGAACAACTGAGACAGCAAAGAGAATTAAGGAAGAGAGTAGAAAATATCCTAAATTCTACATTCAAGGTTTGACCCCTATCCTCCTTTTATATGCAAACCAATAAAATAGTTGACATTATGCGTAAATAAAGATTGATCAAAATATGGAGCAAGCCAACCGTGTTGGCGTTGTTTGGAGAACGGCATCACGGATGCCTTGGTCCAAATATGGAGCGAACCAACCGTATATGTCCACAAATTTATTAGTTTGCATATACTTCCCTTAAAACATCACAAATTTTTTGCTCATAGATTTCAATCAATTGCTTGTTTGCGTTGATTATTTGCTGTTCTTTTTCCGCTTCGGCGACAAGTTTTTTCTGAATTTCCAAAGATGGGAGCGGGATTTTTAATTCTTCAATTTGCTTTTTATTTATTGAGTCAAATACAGCGCCACCATTACCTTTAATTTTATTATCAATTGCTTTTAGAAAGTTAAATAAAAACATCTGATCCACTTTATTTGCCCGTATTGAAGCAAGACCTCGACCAATACAAACTTTTTCTGTTGTAATATTAACTGGGCCAACAGGCGCGCGGACAGACATTAAAATATCGTCTCGCTCTGCAATTTTTGTTATGTTTGTTGTCCATACTTTTGGTTTCCCAATATACAATTCTGAAAATTCTGTTTTACCTTGATAAAATGGCATTCCTTCGCCTGTTTCGTTGTAATATTTTCCTTCTGGCGACTGTCCGGCAATGACTTCTGCAACTTCTCCCAATTCCACCCACTTAACGCCTTTTAATTTTCTAAGTGCTTGACCAAAATATCGTCTCTCTCTAGATTTTGAATAATCGCTTTGGCGTGATCTATGGCGTTTTGTTTGACCTCAATCTGCTCAACGATTTCTTTTTGAACGGAAAGAGGTGGAAACGGAATTTCTAAAGGTGATAATGATGTCCTTGTTATTTGTGGCTGAGCTGATCCAGAAATTACCGATTTAAGGTTTGAATTTTTCAGAATGTAAAAAAGAAACTGCTTGCTAAGTAGATCATCCTTCGGCTTTATTGCCATTGCATTTCCCGTAATCCAAGAATTTGGCTCAGATAAATTAAGTGTCCCGCAAGTTGCACCGCGACAAGTAATAAGGACTTCGCTATCTTCATGATTATATTTGTCGTAATATCCAATAACTCCATTTGCCCCGAAAACTTTATATTTTCCTTCTGATTTTATTTCTTTTGAGGTGATTGTTTTTGGTTGATATATTTCGCAAACTTCGCCTAATTCCACCATCTCCCACTTTTGATTTGTCAAATCAATGAATTCTTTATATCTATCACCAGTTAAATTATAATCGCCAGTTTTGGTAATTTTTTCTTTGGTTACGAGGTAAGCGATTTTGTTTTCTTCTTCGTCCAATTCAAAATCTCTGTCGTTTTTCAACGCAGATTTATATTTTTTGATAATTTCCAAAGCCAAAGGTAAATCATTTTTACTATGCTCTCGTCTTTGCGCGCCAAGATCAAAACCGTCATTTTGGATTTTTAAAAACAGAAAGTTTTTTGTTTTTTTGGAAATTTCATTATCAAAAAGCAACACACTCGTTTTCACTCCCGCATACGGATTAAAAACACCCGCAGGAAGCGAAACGACTGCGAAAAGACCGTCTTCAACCAATTTTTTTCGCAATTGCGTGTAGGCATTATTTGATTGAAAAATCACGCCCTCCGGCACGATTATTCCAGCTCGTCCTTTAATCGTCAAATGTTCAACGATATAATCAACAAACAATACCTCCGCACGATTAGCTTGGATAGAAAATCTTTTGTGAGGAACAATTCCGCCTTTCGGCGTCATAAACGGCGGATTGGCGAGAATCACATCAAAAGTTTCGTCCCAACGCTTTTCGCTCGTGAGCGAATCGTATTCATGGATTTTTGGCTCTGGGAATCCGTGCAAATACATATTCACAAGTGCTAATTTTACCATATCAGGCGAAATATCATAACCAGTAAGATTATTCATCAACTTCAATTTTTCATCGGGCGTGAGGGCATTTCCCGCCTGCGCCGAGGCTTCGGCGGGCAGGTCTTTGTTCTGCTTCAAAATGTGTTTGTAGGCAGAAATCAAGAATCCAGCCGTTCCGCAAGCGGGATCAAGAATTGTTTCGTTTTTTTTCGGGTCAACCACTTCAACGATAAAATCAATAATGTGGCGAGGCGTGCGGAATTGCCCAGCGTCGCCTTGGCTTCCGAGAATGGAAAGCAGATATTCAAAAGCATTGCCTAAATTTTCGCTATGTTCATAATTAAATTCGTTTATCTCTTTTAAAAAAAGTGATAGCGTGCGAGGATCGTTGTATGGCAAAAAAGCGCCCTTGAAAATATTACGAAATAATTGATGAATATGCGGATTTTTTGGCATATTCGTAATTGCCTGAACATAAAGATCAAGCCGTTCTTGTCCTGAAAGTTTGTTGTCCAAAATTTTCGTCCACGAAAATTTTTGAAAGTCTCCAACAAAAAATTGAGTTTTCAGTCCAACCTCTTCATTTTCCTTATCCATATCATCCATAAATTTATAGATAAGAGCAGTTGTGACCTGCTCGACCTGTGCTTTTGGGTCAGGAACTTTACCAACAAGAATTTGTCGGGCGGAGTCTAATTTTCGTTTTGTAGTTTGATCTAACATAATTATTTTTTCCTTTTTGTTTCCAAAAGCTTTTTTACTTCCTTGTCAAAGTCAGAGATATAATTTTTATCTTGTTCTACTCGGTATTTTTCATATTCTCCCAATGCCAAAGCTTCTGCCACTGCATTGCTCACTTTACCTAAATCTCCCAAAATATCACGATCATTAAGCTTTAAAAATTCGCCAAGCTTACTTTCCCAATCTCGCATAAACATAGTTTGTTTACGCTTCGCTTGGGACTCTGCAAAGATGAGATATTGTTCAACTATATTATTAAGACCTTCAATTTCTTCTTTATTTAAATAATTTTTTGCCACCACCACATCAGTTTTGCGTATGGCGCCCTGTGGACTGTTTTTCCAGTTAGTGAGACCGACATTTGGCTTAGCACTACTCACGCGATCACTAATAATTTCGGCAGCCGTGCGGCCAGAAATAGCGAAGTGTAATTTATTTTGCACGGTGGCAAAAAAATACTGGGCTTCATCGCTATTTTTGTCATAATCCACACTGCACTGCGCATAAATATCGGTGATTTTTTGGTAAAACCTGCGCTCACTACTGCGAATATCCGCTATGCGAGCCAGCTGCTCTTCAAAATAATCCTGTCCAAAAGTGTAGTTTGGAGTTTTTAGCCGTTCGTCGTCCATTGTAAAGCCTTTAATAATATACTCTTTCAATCTTTCCGTCGCCCAAATGCGAAAAAGTGTGGCATTGGTAGAATTTACACGATACCCTACAGAGATAATTGCGTCTAAATTATAATGTTTTGTCTTGTATTTTTTACCGTCTCTGGCAGTTACCGAGAATTCCTCGGTAACTGATTTCTCCTGCAACTCATTGCTTTCAAAAATGTTTTTTAAATGCAAAGAAACATTGTCAGTAGAACAATCGAAAAGCAAGGCAATTAGCTTTTGTGTCAGCCATATATTTTCATCATGCAAAAAAATCTCCACTTTTACCTTGCCGTTGGGCGTAGTATAAAGCAAAAATTCGGTAACACTATTATTGGGAACGAGTTTATTATCTTTTTTCATAAAAATTTTGTTACCTCATATAAACATTAACAGGAACATAATCTTTGACATATGTCGGAACAGTTTCGCGAAAACCATTTAATTCCTTGTATTCCGCCATAGTAAAGCCTGCAAATTCTCTTGGGAATCGTTTATTATTTATCTCATTGCGAAAATATTCATTGGAAACATACGCTTTCAGATAGTTTTTGATATGCGGAACATACTTACTTTCGGGCTTGTAGATTAAGATAAACTTTTCGCATTCTTCTTCCAGTTTTTCGTCTTTGGATTTGAAAACATCAATCAAGCCGAAAGCTCGTTCTAAAAATTCACGCCATGATAAACGGCGATCAAGGTTTTCGCTCTTGCGGATTTTTTCAAGATTCAAAAATAATTGCGGTTTGTCTTCGTATTTGTCCCGCATTATTTGCACTGCCTTTTCCCATTGCTCGTTTTCAACAGCAGATTTTACTTCGGAATCATTTTGCAATTCCTCGCGAGCTTTTTCAAAAAGCTTTCGATCAACTTTCATTCCCTCAATTCCAACGGGTGTTTCGGTGAGAGATTTTACTTTGTCAGGATTGAAAACTTCTATTTCATCCGCCTTCGCTAAAGCTTCGGCGGACAAGTCAATATCAGTACCACTCTTTATGATATTAGGTAATTGCAAAACTTCATCATAATCAAATTTTTCTTCAAAGTATTCGCAGTTAGCAAAGAAATCGAAAAGTTTGAAATTATTTTTTGTTGCTTTGTGCTTTTCGCCGTATTCATCGGTATATTCAAACGAAAATTTTCTTGTGCCACGGCCTTTAATCTGAATAAAATCAGTAGGCGAAAAGACGGGGCGCATAAGTGCAAGATTCAAAAACGATCATTACCAGCTTTGGCGGATTTCTGCAAAGCGTGAACCGCTTTGAGTTGATACGGGCGTAAAATTCGCAAATTTTCATCCCAAAGATATTGTTCGCGCGCTTCTTTTTTTTGATAGCGAGGATCGTCTTTGAAATTCGGGTTTTGCGTAAGAGCGATATAATCCTCTTTGACTTCTTCGTCTGCTAATCGTTGATTATCAGGCTTGAAATCTTGCCTGTGCTTCAATGATTCTTGCGTTGGAAATTCTGTGATAATTTCAGGATCGCCCCGTTCCAAATCCCAAAAATAATGAAGATTGCCATTTGAGAGAATAACAAAGCAGGCATTTTCGGTATGGGCATATTTTCTTGCTTGTTCTTTTCCGTCAAGTGGATTTTTATCTTCTTTTTTGGCTTCCAAAATAACGAGCGGGAAACCTTTTTCATCAAGCAATAAAAAATCAATAAAACCGTTCCCCGATCGCGGTCGAGGACAAGCTTTTGTAGATCCAAAATCCTCACCAAAAGCGTCAATGTTTTTCTGTGTAAGTTTTACATTTGGCTCAAGTGAAATATTTGCTTGTCCTTTTTCATTATCAAAAAATCTCCAGCCTGCTTGTTCAAGCAGTTTGTTTATTTTTATTCGTGCTTTTGCTTCTTTAGAATTTGTCATAGTTTTATTCCATTAAATCATCAATCGAAACGCCGAGAGCGTCCGCTATTTTTTTGACTGTGTCAATAGTGGGGTTGGGAGTAGAGCCAGCTTCTATCTTTGTAATTGTATGAAAAGCTAAATCTGCTTTTTTTGAAAGCACATCTTGAGAAATGCCGAGCTTGTTTCGGTATTTTCTTATATTGTCTCTAATTGTGGATTTTTCGTTTGACATATTCGTATGGTTTTTGAAAAAATGCCAATAATAATAATAACATGGATAACAGTAATTTGTCAAGAAAAATAAGTTGTACACCAAGAGTCACTCAAGTCGCTTGGCTGACAAGGCGTGAGAAGCGAGCATACTACTGTTCGTAAGCGACGAACAACAAAGCCAGCCAAGATGAATCGGTGGCACGACTGTACAAGTTATTTTTGGGTTGATAAGTGGATGAATTGATAGGAAATGTTTATGAATTATGAATCTGTGTTCCTTTAACCTATAAACTCACCAACCTATAAACCTATCAACTTATGTGTTCTCCGTGGTGAATTACTTTACCTGAGTAGTTACGATTGATCAAAATATGGAGCAAGCCAACCGTGTTGGCGTTGTTTGGAGAACGGCATCACGGATGCCTTGGTCCAAATATGGAGCGAACCAACCATATATGTCCACAAATTTATTGGTTTGCATATATTAATAAAATCATTCCGAACGGTATTGGATATGACCATGGTACTTACTTCGGCCAATGGAGGACAACCACTCCCAGGCAGAGATGAACCCTGTCGCTACAACTCGTATCGCTTTATCCTCATATCCTCCCCATCCGTCGTAATTATTACTGCCCCCCCTTCTTTGATACTGAGAATGCGTGAATCTTTGTCGCCCTGCCATTTACAACCCCTGCTTATTATCATGATTTTTGCATCAGTCTTGTTCTCCAGCGTTCTGGCAATCTTTATCGTAGGAACATTAAGAATAACTTGCTTGCCTTTTGATGGGTCAAGCTGATATCCAAACAACCCGCTGCCCTCCTTTGATAATGGAGAAATTGGAAATAAAAACCTAACCCTGCCATGGTCTATCTGAATACCCATGGGATTTATAAAAATGGGAGCATTCCCACACCCAGTAATTCTGCCCGAGGGAATGTTTTCCCCAAACCTTAGCCCTATTTTAATTTCTTTGTCCAATGCCCCTGTATCCCCTATCACAACATTAATCATCCTTAACCCTTTTGCTTGAAGAAATGGTAAAACAACCTGTTCCATATCTCCTTCTTTCGTATCAATATTAATCAGCATTCTCTTGTTGTTTTCAAATTCAAGATACGCCACACTTCCTTTTTTTATATCAAAAAATGTAGCTGTAAGCCCAGCCTTGTCTCTGCTTAGCACTACTTGTTCCCAAAGAAAAAGGTTAGCTGCTATCAAACAGATTAATACAACATTTCTCCACCCTATCTTGCTTGCGAGGCTTATGGTTATTAATACCAGATAATAGATGGCTATATCCAGAAACGATGGCGAGGATACAGGGATGCAGGCATAAGGAATAGAGGCAAAGAATTCGACACAAATTAATAACAGGGTAATCAATAAGTAATTAAGATATGCAATCAGCCATGCCAATTTGTACGAAATTATGTTTAAGCCAAAGCTTATTAATCCGAGAGGAGTAATCAAGCCTACCAGAGGGACAACAATGGCATTGCTTGCCAGAGAGATAAGGGACATCTTGTGAAAAGAACAGGATAAAAGCGGGGTGGTTGCAAGTTGTGCCCCAAGGGTTGTAGCAATTATCAGGGCAAGCCATCTGGGCAGAAAAAACAACAGTTTTTCGGATATAAACGGTGTAAGATACACAATTCCTAAAACAGCCAGAAATGAAAGCTGAAAACTCAAGTCAAAAACCATTTGCGGACATGGAACAAGACAGATTAATGCTGCTAATCCAATTACATGATATATGCTTATGTCCCTGTCTAACAGGTTGCGGCTTATCAGGAAAAGAATCGCCATCAGGGATGCCCTTAAGACTGATGGCACACAACCGGTTACAAGGCAAAATATGATTATTATAGGGATATTCAATAAATAAGCCAGCTTCTTACTTATCCCAAACAGACGAAAAAAGAAGAAAAAGGTAATAACAACCAAAGCAACATTCATGCCTGAAACAGCTAAGATATGTAGTGTGCCTGTGTCCGCAAACCATTTTTGAATATTTTTTGGCAGAGAGGTGCGGTTCCCAAGAATAACACCATCCAAAAAGGATGATTGTGGCTGTGGAAGCAGTTGATAAATGCTTTTTACTGCCCGATTTTTTATCATGACAGAGAATGCCATGATTGGGTTTACCCTTCCCCTGCCAATCCTTTTTATCTGATTATCCCCCTGTATACAGCAAACAACAAGTATCTTCTGGTGGGCAAGATACTGCCCGAAATCAAATCCATCAGGATTTTTCAGAGAGAAAGGTTGTCGTATCATTCCAACCAATAGAACCTTATCCCCATATTCAAACCGATTATCCATCCATGCTAAGCCAACCTGAACCTTCCCACATGTCTTAATACCCCCTACAGACTCTGCCTCTATGGTAAATTGAGTTCTGTTACTGTATATTTGGGGATAATCAATAATGTTTCCGATAATTGTTCCCTTGTAGTTTATGAAATGACTGATATGATTTGCAGGAAGGAGTTGGGAATCCATGCTATAAAATAGACAGCCGATAGCCATAGTTGTTAATAAAAGAAGGTAATTTTTACCCCTTGAAAATACAATAGACAGGCAGACAATAACCAAACAAATACCATAGATCCATCCCAATCCAATATGAATGTATCTCCCCATCACAATGCCTATGATATAGGCAATGGTTATGGAAAAGAGAGGAATTGTATTCATTTGCACCACCATGAGATGGGGAAAATATTCACCACAGAGAACACATAAGTTGATAGGTTTATAGGTTGATGAGTTTATAGGTTAAAGGAACACAGATTCATAATTCATAAACATTCCCTATCAATTCAT
>PFWQ01000014.1:11061-17595 GCA_002791215.1 candidate division SR1 bacterium CG_4_9_14_3_um_filter_40_9 | reverse complement strand
ATAAAAATAAATATCAATTACCCTTTCTATCTTCATTTGTCCACCTTGAGAAAGGTGGAGGACGAAGGCAGGGGGATTTGTTACCAACAACTATAAAAAAAAACATTGCTATTTCAATATGTTTATACGCTTTGTCTCCACATCAGAAAAATCTTAATTACTCACAAGACAAGGAGATGAAATATGTAGATGAGAAGTGCATTCTTGGAGATAAACAGCACACCGGCATCAATTTTTTTTCCTAGAGGTAAAAAATGATTCCCTTGTCAAAGAACGAAAAATATGCACAATAGTATTATAAAAAAACCACCAAGAATAGTTAATTGAAGAGAAGAGAATCCAAATATTGTTTGCGTAAACCCAAACAAACAAGCGAATATCAAAACCCCATAAGTCAAAAGCATGCACCGCAACGGCAGTGGTCATAAAGTCCATAAAGTCCAAAGTCATTTTTTTTGACCTTCGACTTTCGACCTTTGACCTTCGACAACTTTAAACAGCCATCCCATCAATGGGAACAAAATAACAAAACTTCCATAATCGATAAATCCTTTCAACCATGGATGGACACATAAGAGAACAATAGTCAAAAGCATGCACCGCAACGGCAGTGGTCATAAAGTCCATAAAGTTGAAAGTCATTTCTTTTGACCTTCGATCTTCGACCTTCGACCTTCGACTCATTTTAGCACAGCCCTTCCAATGATGATCCCAAACAGAATATTGAGCGCATAAGTTCAAAAATGGAAATATCATGCCAAAATAAGAACAGGAATCTGAACCATAATAGCTCGAAGCAATAAGTCCCACCTTCGTTTATAACTGAGGTTAAATCCTACAAGAAACAAGAAAATAGGGAAAGCTATCCTGCCCACCAATCTCAACCATATCATTTCAGGAAAAAAGATATAACCAAAATGGTCCATAATCATGGTAAGAATAGCCAATACTTTCAATCGATCGTAGAGATTCGGCCTTTTCATAAATAACAGAATGATAAATGCTCCTTCGGAGCGATAAATGTCCTACGGACGATAAAATGATAAAAACTCGGCATTGATACAACCTTTATCACGAACCCCGAATAGTCGGGGTGAGCTTTTATCGCTTTAGCTTTTATCGCTTTAGCTTTTATCGCACAAAGTGCTTTTAATTTTATTCTTGAAAAAAACAATTGAATTCATACAGTCCAAGTCAGTCAGATTCGTCCTCTTTGTTTGTCCCTCCTGATAAGGAGGGGAGACCCTGCTATAAGTATAGCAGGGTGGGAGGTTTGTTTCCTTTTTTTACGCTTCGCTTAGCCATGATAAACTACTATCGCCGCAAAAACATTCACGAAAGCATAGAAAATCGACTTCATAGATTCAGGATATTCCAAAATCTCAAAGTAAACAGAGAATTTTATCTGCTCGCTTTTTTCCTTTTTCTCTTTCTGATAATCATCATCAGATTATTTTTTCTCCAAGTGATAAACCATAATACATATGAATGACTCCTCAGCGAGCAGCATGTAAGCGAATCGACACTCAAAGCGAAAAGATGAGATATCTACGCGCATGATAAATCTGCAAATCCCGTAAAACTCACAGAGAATATCACCACCTACAATGTGTTCGTAGATCCCAAATTCATCCGGGACAAGAAAAAATTTATCGATATCATAACACCTGTCGTTTATCAGCATTTATGCGAACTATATGGCATGCAGAAAGTGACGCCCCTGGAATGCGTACAAAATGTAGAAAGTTTTACAGAGCAAAATTTTCTTCCAAAAGCGCCGGAATTCTTCTATTACGGACACGTGGATATGGGCAGCGGTGTGTTCAATGACATCATTTCCAGCGGATATAATACTTTTGATTGGACAGAATACAACAATCAGATTCAGCAGATCATCAGCGGATTTAATTCAGGCGTCGCCTACGGACTCATCAAATCCAAACTTGATCAACACATTTATATCGGACTCAAAAAGAAAAATTATCTCTGATTCTTCTACAATACCAATTTCTTGGAAGAATTGAAAAAACTGAACCTCAACTACGTAAGTATAGAAAATACCAACTACGTGTATGTGCTTCCGGAAGAGATACGCAATACCACCAAAGACACTATCGGCCTGAGGACATTACTGGACAGATACGGATATCTCCAAAACTTCAAAAATATCGACAAAGTATTTGTAATCCAAGAAAATAGATATGTAAAAATCATTTCAGACGCTAATCCATTGATAGCACAACAGATAAAGCAGTTAAAGCTGAAATATTATCAGGAACGCAACAGCGATAGGATCCCCATTCTTCATGGATTATGATTGGAACCATATACAAGAAGATATTACGAATACGGAAGTTTCCTCTCAAATGTTTTGGGATTCGTAGACAAGAACAGCACTGCATTTTATGGCATAGAACAATATTTCGATAGTGTTTTACGCGGAAAGGACGGTAAAATCATCGGACGTTCGTCCTCATGGATATGAAACGTATGAGCAAATGAATTCCAGATTGAAGATGTCGAAAATGGAAACGATGTATACATTACTGTTGATATCGGAATGCAAAAAGAAATCGAAACCATCATCAAGGGGTTTTACGAAAGTCTTAAAGCAGATTCTGTGAGTGTTTTGGTATTTGATCCATTTGAAGGTCAGATAATAGCCTCAGCCAACTACCCTAGCTTCAATCCGAATGGCTACAACAACATTTTTGAGAAACAGCCGCTCGGAATAGAGCAAAAAGATGTCATAAATGATATCACTTATATAGATATCCCTGTGTATATCATCACAGGCGGCGAATACAAATTAGCGACCACGATAGAGAGGAATGACATCACCATACCGAAATATATAGCAAAAAATATA
Organism: candidate division SR1 bacterium CG_4_9_14_3_um_filter_40_9; assembly: GCA_002791215.1. Lineage (GTDB taxonomy): Bacteria > Patescibacteriota > Gracilibacteria > Absconditabacterales > Absconditicoccaceae > UM-FILTER-40-9. The sequence continues at coordinate 14,726 of PFWQ01000014.1, read as the reverse complement.
AACGGACCTCAAGTATTCGTGGATAAAAATATTTCCATGCCGTATGAGCCGGGAAGTATCTTCAAAGCATTCACCGTAGGTATAGGATTGGATACGGATGAGATACGCTTCTATGATTTCTACAATGATCCGGGAGAAGTAAAAGTGGGACAATTCACTATCAAAAATGCTTCTAAAGATTGCATGGGAGATCATACATTCCTCCATGGATTCGTCTGGTCATGCAATGTGGGAATGGTAAGAATAGCACAGAAGATAGGCAAAGACACGTTCTATAATTACATAGATAAATTGGGCTTTTGAAAACTGACCAATATAGAATTGGCAGGAGAATCAGAATGATATGTCGAAGGAATTTCTACCGTATCAGATGCCAGATTCTTCAATAATACCTTCGGACAGTGATTATTGGCGACGCCATTGCAGATAGCTGCAGCATATGCACCGCTGGTGAACGGTTGATATTATGTCAAACCGACCATCATCAAAGGAATATATAACAAGAAGACAGCGATCTATTATCCAAACCAAAAGAAAATTATCAGACAGATTTTCAGACCAGAGACTGCAGAAGCGCTCAAAATCTGAATGCTTAACGTAGTCCAGCAAAATCGGGAAGTGACGAATGTGGCATATATTTCATGATTTACCATAGGTGGTAAGAGTTGAACATCGCAAATTTCTTACAAAGGAAAATATCAGCAAGGGAATGGACGGACGAACTGATCATTTGTCGGTCTGCTCACGCAAGAAAATCCTAAATACATCGTCATCGTGCAGGTGCGTCGCCCGAGACAGACGCTCTGGTGATTTGAAACAGCGGGAAAAATATTCAAAGACGTAGCTAAATTCTTAATCAACTATTCACTTATAGAGAAGTAGTCCTTAGTCTTTAGCCGATAGTCTTTAGTATTTTGTACTCGGTACTTTGTACTCGGCACTGATTTATCTTGCAAACTCACCTCAATTCCATATCAATCCATCATCTATCATCTTTATTCTATTATCTAATATCATGTTTGGAAAAATCGGCGAACTCAAAAAAATGTACGACAAGTATAAGACACTTCAGAATGCCCTCAAGAATCTCGTAATCAGAGGCAAAGAAGGGAAATTCACCGGAACGGATGGATCTGAGCAAGATGCAGTCATCGTAGATATCAGCGGAGAGATGAAATTGAGAAACCTCAAAATAAACGATATGAATCTCCTAAACCCAGAAAAAAAGGAAGCATTGGAAAAGCTTCTTATCGCATGTTTCCAGAAAGCACAGACCAAAGCACAAGAAATAGCCGCAGAAAAGACCAAAGAAATCTTAGGATTCGATCCTTCAGATATGGCAGGCATGATGGCAGGTGGCAGTGGAATACCTGGACTCAGTTAGTCCAAAGTCAAAAGTCATAAAGTCCATAAAGCATGCCCCGCAACGGCGGTGGTCAAACAGAAGACCTTATGACCTTCGACCTGATGACCTTATAGACTCAACATTTTCGGTTCATATCAATTCTCTCTATAAAAATCAAAGACAGCTTTGATGTCTTCAGCTGGAGTAGAAGCTCATCACGTGACGGCTACCGTATCACAAGCGAATAGCTCCTCTTTCGGATACGTCAGGATATCATCAAGATTTTCTCCATAAAAAGTTTTTTTGCCGTATTTTATTCAGATATCAGAGAGTTCTTTGGAATTATTGCTCTCTTTCCCTCAAATCACCACAAACGCCTCAAATTTATCCAGATTATCAGATACTATGACCTGCCTTTCATAGGTAGCCTTACACACATCGGACAGTAAAAGTAATTGAGCGAGCGGATATCTTTTTTTGATTTCCTTAAGAATATCACATACATGAGCATAATCCATAGTAGTCTGTGACAAAGCGGCAAGCGGAACAGCAGGATCGATACGAGGGATCTGATCTTTGTTTTGAAATACATACACAGTTCCTCACTTTGCTTGGATATAATCCACAACATTCTTTTTCTCTTGATGATATTTCTTGCCCACATAAAAAAACGTTGAAATTCATTTTTGCAGCGATGCATCGACTTCCTGATAGATTTTAGAGACGAAAGGACATTCCAGATTGTACACAGCCTTAAACCTCGCTCTTGCCTGTTCAAGCACCACTCTATTGATTCCATGTGCAGAGAACACTACTACGGCATCGTCATCAGGGATATCATAAATCGATTCGACAAACGCAACTCATCTATCTTCAAAATCTTTAGTGACCTTAGGATTATGGACCAGGGCATGTACACAAAAAACCTTATCTCATGGACCTGCCTGCCCATTTGGCTGGTGAGATGCTACGATAGCAGAAAGCCCATTTACAGCTCTTTCTACGCCGAAACAAAAACTCGATGGCGTTAAGTAATACACAACCTTTCACATAAAATAGTCATAACGTCTAAAGTCATAAAGTCTATAAAGTCGAATCACGGACCTTATGGACCTTGGACTTTCGACCTTAAGGACTAATATTTATTCACCCATATAAGAAAAAACAATCTGTCTTGACCTAGCGTGGTCGAGTTCGAAAAGCAGGATCCTCTGCCATACTCCGAGCAGCATATTTCACTTTTTCACCGGGACAGTTTCACTGGAATCTCACATAAGCATAGCCCTGATGTGAGAATGCCCATTAAGACATTCTTCTTTACTCTTACACATCGTCTTAGGATCCCTATTTTCCAAATCATTATGCTGATATCGTTCATCGATAGATACGTATTTATCGCACCGCTTCCTCAAATCATTCCAGAAACCGTCCTCTGCTTCATTGATCTTCAAGACCGCAGTAGTGTGTCTAGTGAATATGCTTACCAATCAGTCCTTAGCCTTGCATTTTTTGAGAAAAGACTTTATCTGATCAGTAAGATCTATAATATCAAACGGCCTCTTGGTATGAATTTCAATTTCTTTAGTCACAAACATTTTTGAAATTAAAAGAAATAAATCACGCATAATTATCATCAGACATCATCAGACATCATCAGATTTAATCATCTGGCATCATTCATTAAATATATTCATATACAAAACGATTTCAACAAGAATGCTATCACTTGATTTTCTTACGCTTATAAGTAAAAGGCAAATGCAATATGTATTATATAGTCAATCCAACATAAACTTGCGAATCACCAGTGCGTTTCATATTTCCAAATCTCCATTTAATCTCCAAATCTCCTCATGAGACAATTCAAACAATTCCAGATACTATGACATACTTTTGACCCTAAAACACTGAAGGCCAGATTTTCGTATTCCTTTGATGATGAAGTTAATTTTACGGAAACCATCGACTTCTCTTGCCCAGGCTTTAGCCCATCTCCTCGAGGGAGAGGGGCCAGGGGTGAGGTAAAAAACATAGATAATTGAATCATTGATAACCTTTTGTTTCACCTTTCTATAGCCCTGGGGATCAGCTATTACAAACTCTATCCGACCGCTAACATAAAAATACAATCCTGAGCATTAAATGACGACCAGTGTTCTTTTTGGAAACAATTCTATATCAACGGCTTAGGCGAGTTTTTCTTCAGAAACAAGCTCAAACCATTTGCTCCCGAATTTGTATCCATTTATCCCCCCTTGTCCTCCTTTAATTCAAAGGAGGGGGACCACGTAGTGGTGGAGGATTTCAGGGGGAAGTCCGC
>PFWQ01000014.1:8839-10929 GCA_002791215.1 candidate division SR1 bacterium CG_4_9_14_3_um_filter_40_9 | reverse complement strand
CGACACCTGTACCTTCGGCAAAGACAGCCCACTTTATGCGCAAGTTAATACCATCATAGGGACGCCAAAGCTTTTCATATCCAGAAATATGGATCCGCTCCTCTTCAAAATGAATACGGAAGGATATTATAATGGTCATGTGCCTATCAGCGGAATCATAGCATTTGCATTGACGGTAGTCGCCTATCTCTATGACTACAAATACATCGTCATGGCCAATGAAAAAAGCGCCAATGAAGGCAATACAGAAATGGATGGAATCGTCATCAATCATCAGCGAAGCAAGAGCTTGGAATTTGAAAAAGCATTCGATAATTATGTGCACAAATATATCTCCTCTGATTTAAAATATTTCTCCATACTCAGAGGACTTTATGAAGTTAGAATCGCTCAAGAATTCGCCAAATATCCGCAATATTTCTGAGCTTTCAGCTCCTGCAACAGAAACTTTCATATATTGACCTGATGACCTTCGACCTTATGACCTGATGGACCAAGATGGTGCGGGAAATGCCCCAAATGCATATTCGTCTACACCATGCTCAGACCACGGATCACTGACGAACAAACGATACAGATATTCGGCAAAGAACTCTATGAAGATGCATCGCTTGAGCCGCTATTCAAAGAACTTCTTGGTATATCCGGCATCAAGCCATTTGAATGCGTAGGGACTAATGAAGAAATGATATTGGCCATGCGGAAATTCTATCAAGCTAGTAGCAAGCAGCTAATAGCTAGTAGCCACATTATGAAACTATTTGAACATGGAGTTTTAAATAAAATGTCTAAGTCAGATTTTATTGCTCTTGAAAAGAAGTTAATGAAAATATATACTGACGACAACATCCCATCAGAAATAAAAGAAAAAATTACGCGAAGCTAATTACAGCGAAGCAAATTACTAAAAATTACGTATATCATCTCTAATATAAAAAAACAAAAAAACATCAGAAAAGCCATACAATATCATGGTTTTTTTTGATTTTCTAGCTGTATTTAGTCGTATTCGTCCTTTTAGTCCTTTTAGTCCTTTTACGATGGACCAAAAATATTTCTATCTCAATGGATCATTACAAGAGGAAGCAGATTTCAATCTCAGAGATCTCAACCTAGAAAATTGCGCTTTAGCGGGAGCATTTTATCGCAAAAATGCGGGGCTGGAGATATATAAATGCCTATCCAAGCAGAAAAACAGAGGGAACGATGGCGCAGGTATCTTCACGGGAGAAGACAAAGATTTTTCATATAGAAAAAGAATATGAGATATAAAAACACAGTTTGATAAAACTGATTTTGCAAATCAACTTCCGGGAGAATACGGAATCGGACACACTAGATATGCAACAGTAGGTAAGCACAGCGAAATAGCGAATCTCCAACCATTATTTTTCAAGGATACAAAATTCTGATCATTCGCACTCGCCCATAATGGGACACTGCCGAATATTAAAAATGTAAAAGATAAACTATTAGAAAAATGAGCGATTTTTCAATCAGGAACGGATTCGGAAATATTCGCCTATCTCATCACGATATCACCCAAGGATACCATAGAAGAAGCCGTAATGCGAGCAGCCAACAAAATAAAATTGGCTTATTCATTGCTCATCATGACGGACGACAAAATCATAGCGCTAAAGGACAGATATGGAGTTAGACCATTACATGCAGCCAAAATGAGGAATGGCGGATATCTCATCGCGTCAGAAACACACGCATTCAATCCCTATCAGGTAGCATGAGATATAGAAGAAGAGATAGAAATAAAACCAGGAGAAATGAAAGTCTTCAACATAGGGGCAACAGAACCAAAATCCCATCAATATGCCGAAGCCGATGAGCATCGATGTATTTTTGAAGGAATTTATTTCTCTCATCCCAGAAGCAAACATCATGGAAAATTTCACGAAGATTTCAGAAAAAAACTAGGGAAACGTGTTTTTGAAGAGAATCCTAATATCCAGGGAGATTATATTATTCCTATACCAGATTCAGGGAATTTTGCCGCACAATGATTATCAGAAGCATCATGAATACCTATAGAACCAGCATTTATGAGAGAGCACAATCCTCCGGGTGCTAGTGAT
>PFWQ01000014.1:0-8824 GCA_002791215.1 candidate division SR1 bacterium CG_4_9_14_3_um_filter_40_9 | reverse complement strand
CCAGACGATGAAAAAAGGAAGAAATCTATAACAGAAAAAATGGACCTAAGGGCAGATCGCATCAAGGATAAACATGTTATCACTGTAGATGATACTATCGTGAGATCCAATACGCAAAATCAAGTAAATAAGGCCCTCAGAAAAGCAGGAGTCAAAAAAATAACTACAGTGATTCCTGCGCCACCGATTATAAACATTTGTGAGCTAGGGATAGATATGGCCACCCAAGAACAGCTAATAGCATGCATATGCAAAGGAGATATCGAAGAAGTAAGACATAGAATAGGCTCTAATTTATTGCAGTATTTATCTAGAGAGGGACTTGAAAAAACCGCAAAAGACTTTTACAATACCGGGATTTGTGATTGATGTTTTGGGGGAAGGTATCCACAAGATAAATAATTCGTCGCTGGAGCCTGCCCCGTCTGCTTGATCCGTCTTTAGCGGATTAGCGGGGGGTCCTTTTCGTCCTTTTCATCATTTTCGCCACTCTTCATAGCAACTCAAACCTCGAATAACAGACCATACAACATTTACAAACCATGTCAAGTCCAATAAGTCAGGATTTGGCATTTTTTTTGATTTACTAGCCTCTTAGAAGTATAATTAAAATGTAATGCAAAAGGTATTGCTCATAAGTACTTAGCACTTAACATTTAACACTTAGAACTCTTTATGAGTAAAGTTCATTCATTCAAAGTACAACATATCATTCTTTCGCTAGCGATATTCGTCGTCTGAGCATTTTTTGGCATATTCACATCACAAGCAGCACAACCTCTTCCCTTTGGAGATGTGCTAACCTGAATGTACCCAAACATAGAATCAAACTATTCAAGCATACGATTTATATGAGGAGGAAATAATTTCGCCGGTATGTTTTTCCGGACCCCTGTCACTATACTCTGAAGTCCAGTAACGATAAGCGTCCAAGGATGAACACAACAAATCAGTTGTTCGCAAAGAGTTAACGGTATCTATTACAATAATCAAAGATGACGAAGAATTCGGCCTCTAGACACAGGGAACAGACAAACACTCATAAACTGATGGTATCCAGAATATAGTACTCTTCAGATAACAGGATGACTCTATACAAATTGTTCAGGAATCAGCGGATACACACCAGCTTCGAATGAAGTTTATGGACAAATCACCCACACCCGAAGCGGCACAGTATTCTATTTGCTAGCATGATTGAATTATAATACATGATCAAATGACATAGTATGAACAAGCTTTGGACACACATTACAATGACCTGTGGCTTCAGGCTATATTTTTGATAGTTATGGAGGTATAGGATACGTATGAGGGACGGGCTTTGGAACGATGCTGTTTGGAAATGGAACTGGAATCTGTCTTGCATTCTCTGTGATTCCAAACACAATAGTACAAGGGAACAATACTACATTCACCTGTCAAGGCAATCTAACTTGAGGAAACATCATTTCATGATATAGTTTACAAATACGAAGCGGAACAACACAAATGTACAGTGGCCTAATACTAACATGAGTGAACCAATATCTACGGACAACATGAAATGCATTACCAGCAGGATACTATAATGCAACATGTGAAATCTTAGGTTCAGGAGATTGAGCAGGGGGCATATGTGATTGACCGAAATATTTCACAGTCACTACCTGACAGCAGCAATGATCAGGCAATTGCGGATTCCAAGGAAATATAGCTATAATTACTGTGCCATGAATCACTGTCCGAAGAGCAATAGGCGACACCTACTATACAAAGACAACTTGAGGGGTAGACATCCAGATACGATCAACTGTGCCATCATATTATACAGTTTTTAGCACAGAAATGATCAGCACAGTCACAGGGACATATAACTACACATACGACAATTTGAATCCAATAGTAAACACAGGAAAAATATATCTCACTACTGGTGACGGAATCAAACAAATTAATTCATCATTTACGACAGGATCATGTACATATATTGCTCCGCAAAAATATATAACTCTTGATCTTCTTCCTCCTACCGCACCGACGCTACTTTCTCCTATAGATGGAACCGGGGTCTGTTATGCCGGTAATTTCAACTTATCATGGATAGGAGCATATGATAGCGGAGTCGGAATCACTTCTTATCAATACAATATAGCAAAAAATACTAGCTTTACAAATATCGTCCTGACCGGCACTGCAACATGAACAACAGCCAGCATCAATCCAGGCCAACTAGGTGTAGGATATTTCACAGGAAACTTCTACCGGGAAGTAGCGGCTATCGATGGATTATGACAGACAGGAACATTCGCTACGTGATACTTCACCGTAGGGATAGGCGGCTGCAGCAATGCCGGCAACATCATGATTCATGGGACTATCCCACGAATCAGAAACGCCGATCTCAATAAAGAATATCTTTCGGATCCATTTACCGTAGACGGATTGCCATGACCGCTCATCGCATATATAGATACAGGCATCCTTCTCGTAAACGGGACAGGGAATTCGAACAGCGGATACATCGACAATGGCTACGAATTGAATATCAAACTTAGATCAAGCACACAATATGATACGACAGTCAGCACAATCTTTTACGTAGGTCCTAGATTCGCGCACTTCTATATCACGACAAGATCACTCACAGGATACACGCCTACTTCAGGATGTGTATTGGACACAGGGCAGAGACTCATCATCGAAAATATCTTCGATATGATGAGAGACAACTATAACGAAAATGCGAGCACGCTTGCTGATTTCTTATTTACTATACAAAGCATGCTACAAGATGAAACAGATCTCACTGACAACTGCTCACTAGAGTATCTCTTGAATACCGTGAATTCATATATCATGGACAACTTGGCAAACTCAGAAGAAAATGGAAACATGCATGAAGCGCCAAACTGCAAAGAATATGAAATCAAATTTGTCAGCTCAAAGAGTGGCTATACTTCACCTGATTTCAAACACAAACAAACATATTTTGTTTCTCGAGATGCAATCGTCAGATATATCGATTCCAGAAATCCGGGTGATTGTAACATCAATACATACGAAGATTTACCAGAATTTGATAGCAACAGTACAAAGAGCTGATATTATGCAGCCACAAATGGTAAGATATATCAGATAAAAGATAAAGAATCAAACTGAGTGACACTTTACTATTCACCTAATTTCATCAAAGCCAAGAACTTTGAGAATAAAGACGATCTCTACGCATTCATCGATACCAACAATCCTATCGAAGAAATCCGGGACCACGAAGTGGATAAGGATTTCGATCCAGAAATTTATACCGCGCCAAATGACAAAGAATACAAGATATACTGAACAGATCAAGGATTCATGTCCTACAAACTGATGAAAGTACAGTACTTCGACACACTAGAAGAAATCAAAGCATATATAGATAAAAACAATAGAGTATAAAAAACAAGGTTTATCGCGAGCATAGTGAGCTTTTATCGCATAGCCTTTATCGCACGAAGTGCATTTATCTTCTTATATATTCACATGACGACAGCACCTATCGAAATCAAAGACTTCTCAGAAAAACTGGATCAAAAAGATTACATGAAAGAAGAATTAAAACTTTTGAAAACAGAGCTGGAATTGGAAGAACTCAATAGAGACGTCTTATACAAAAAACTCACACCAGATAAATGTGCAGATCTTTTGACGAAAGGGCAAAAAGTTACGTGAAGCTGAAAAGAAGATTTACCACAGAGTTCATTCAATTATGTGCTAGCGCTTCAGACAGCGCTTTTCTATCTTGGATTCGGAGACAAAATAGTAAGTATAGATGCATTCTTTGGTCCCAAGACAAAAGCATGAATACTCGCATTCCAGAAAAAATGGAATCAGGATAACGCCGAAAAAATAAGGAAAGGAGAGATAAAAAAAATGAGAGAAGATTGATTCCCAGGGACTAGGACAACACCAGAAATCATCAAAGCACTCAGAGACCCATCAATAGTCTCATCTGCTTCAACAGATAAAAATAAAAAAATAAATAAAACCTATATAGCTTATGGGCCATATAAACTTGATGAAGTTGTAGTCAAAGCGGAAAAAACAAAAAAAGTGAATAAAACCGATGTAGCTTATGGGCCATATAAACTTGATGAAGTTGTAGTCAAAGCGGAAAAAACGAATAAAACTGATATCGTTGACAAGGAAACACCAGAAATGGAGACCATTATAAAAGACGCTTCAGAAACCATTGAAGCTAAAGAATTTGATAAACGATTGATGAATCCTTATATCGTAAGTGCGCTCTATTATTCAGACAAATTCTATACCAAAAAGAGTAAAAAAGATGAGAAAACAAGCCAAATAATTCATGCAATCAAAGAAAAAATAGACACACAGACAAGAAATGACTTCTTTGACTACTTAGTAGATAAAAGTGCTTCCATGGGGTCAAAAGAGAAATCATCTCCTATGGATTGAAAAATCGGGTTTCAGACAAACGAACAGATAAAAATCAGTCATCAAAATGCTATAGATATTTTTCAAGACGAGGGGAACCAAGTCAAATCTATATGCAGTGGTATAGTCATTCTAGCAGAATCATCACGAGATCCCAAAAATAAACTTTCAACCAGCACGTACAGATGAGGGAATACAGTCATCATCTTTGATCCGCTTACCAATGAATGTTATAGATATGCGCATCTAAAAGATGTATATGTGAGAACAGGAGACCTTATAAAAAATGGAACAGAAATCTGAATCATAGGGCACACAGGAGAAAAGGCGATGCAGGCAGGGCATGGAAAACATATCCACCTAGAGATTAATAAGATTTTACCTGAACAAACAGTAAGCACAGACATCTACACATTAAAACAAAAATTAAAAGAAATAGAAAATAAAGAACTCCTAGCAAAACAATAATACAAAAAGCCTGCTTTGTCATTGCGAACGCAGTGTGGCAATCTAGCAGGCTTTTTGTTACAATTTTTAACAACTTTTAACTATTTTTAACAATGTTTTAACCATGTATGTGTTATTCAACTTGTATCATAATTTCTTGTAATATCACCTCACACCCACACCAGAAATCACCGCAATCTTTTTATATTTTCCTTGCTTCGCAAGCTTTTCCGCAACTTCCATCAATCTCTTTCAGAATCATGTGTGTTGTATTGATTTATTTTGTACTTTATACTTTGTACTTTGTATTGTTTCCACATTTCCATACACATGCAGCTCCCTAATCATAGCGACTTCGTCGCGGTCAAACGGCACACGGCAAACGGTACATGTACGAGATTTGTCGTTATCCGTTCTACGTTTACCGTTTCCCAACAAAAGCCTGCAAAATCCATAGAGATATCACAATTGATCCTCGTAGGAAATGAAATATTCCATTCATACACTACTTACATATCTTCTAATAACCAAATTAACGATTTGTTGAGTACTCGGTACTTTATACTCGGTACTCGGTACTGGCTTCTGTCTTATTTCTCTACTCCTCGTATCCAAGCACACAAAATTTCTAAATGTTTTGGTATCGGGTTTATGGCCGACAATAAAAGTCTCTATTTGGACAAGGGGTCATGACCCCTTGCTCGTGCTGTTGCACGCCGTCATTGCGACCCCGACACTTCGGGGGAAGCAATCTAACGAAGCAATCATCTTCAAATTCGGCCACAACCTCTCATAAAATCTTTTTCTCCTTAACTGTTCACTGTTAGTTGTTAGTTGTTCACTTCTAAATTCACGATTCATTTCTTGATGAACAAGCTGTCCCAGATTCGTGATCTTCGATCAAGCCATAATTTCATTGGCAGGGATATCGCGAATAAGTCTCTTGATTCTCGTGTACGGAGGAATGACTTCCAAGAAGGTCTGCTTGATGAGTTTTTTGATATCTTCAGTTTCGAGAGGTGTGTACTCCCCTTTCTTATACAGTTGTGCTAACTTCGTTCCAGGAATCACCGACGTGGGATAAAATTTGATTTCATCAGGTTTGAGAAATGGATCCTTATACAAATCCACGAACGTTTTCAAATCTTTCTTGTAATTTGACATATAAAGTCCCGGCATGATATGGACAGAAATTTTAAATCCCCGCCTCCTCATCTTGTCGAAGGCCCTACGAATCTCTTTCACCGTATTTCATCTCTTATTCGCTTTGAGGACTGCATCATCTAACGATTGCACTCACATCTCTATTCTCGTCACCCCAAGCTCACGCCAAAACAGACAATTCTGATCGGTCACGAATTCAGGTCTCGTCTCGATAGTCAGTCAGATTATTCTGTGTTTCGCTGTTTCATTTTTCTTCATTGCCTCGGCCAAGGTTTTGGAATATTTTATCGTCTTCAAGTTGCTGATATCAAATTTATATTTCTGCTGACCCGTCATTGCGAGGAGTAGAGACGACGATTTATCGCGTCTCACGACGTGGCAATCTGGGTCAGAAATTTTTAATTTAGAAAAAGTATTACATGCATCATAAAGAGACTTTATGAATTTAATTTTGTAGTCCTTCATGTAGCAATCAAAAGTTCATCCGAGAACTATCATTTCTATCTTGTCGGTCTCATGCCCAGTGATCGACAGAGAACGTAATCTATTGTAGACCTGTTTGATGGGATCAAATTTATTAAGCGCCGCTCTCATCGCGCCCGGCTCAGACTTGATGTAGCTCTTGGGCATTCACTTTTCACTCGGGCAGAAGATACACTTACCTGGACACGGCCATGGTTTGGTCAACACCTGGACAGACACAATCCCCGACTGCGATCTGATTCCCCTTTTTTTGAGCAGTTGTTCAAGCTTCATATCTTTTTTTATCTTTCACGATTTCACGAGTTCACGATAGGCTTTGATAAGCTGAATATTGGTAGGAATATCAGATAATTTATGCGCAGAAGAAAATTCTTTTTTGATCTTCGACAAAATTTCCACGTCGTAGCTCGAACGCCTCGGCGACTTTAGCGGGGATAAGAGAGCAATACCGGAACCGGTATATGTTCATGAGTGGCCTGCTCCGTCTTTAGCGGAGAGTAATTGAAGAATGATGTCTTGATAGGGCAAAGGTGCACCTTGAGGGTATAAATGTTGCATAATTAGGATGTACATATCTGCGCCAAGATTTCAATTCAAAAAAATTTGTCCTAACTTTTTCTTTGACTTTAAACATGTAAAACAATATAGAACGAAAAATTTTAATTATACACATTAGAAAATGAGAATAATCATAGCAAGAAGCATAGAGAAAAAGGGGGAAGGTCTAGGCATAGGCTGCGAAGAAATAGTTGATTTTATACAAACACATCGGAAAAACGGGCTAGAAGAATTATGTTCACCATTACCAGACACAACAGTCTTCAAGTGATATATAAATCGTCTGCAAAGAATTATTATTTTTGCAGTAACGAAGATATGAGTCATATACCCAGTATATCTGTGAGACAAACACGACAACATCGCCAAAAACATAACCGTTCAGCAAGTAAGAAAAAACGCAGAAATATGGCAAAAAAATATAGAAAAAGATATATCTCAAAGACACATAAAAATCAGACATTTTGACTTGAAATAGTTTCTAAAAACGCTATACACTGTATAGCAAACAATTTATCATTAACATTTCATCATGGCAGACACCGCACAACTCAATATCAGAATACCTGTCAGTATCAAGTCAAAAGCACAAGATAAGGCCGAAAAAATAGGTACCAATCTCAATTTTTTGATAAAAATGTTTTTGTCCAAATTCATAATGCAGAACGACATTGTCACTTTTCAACAAGACATTCATACAGACAAAATATTTGATCAATGAACAAAAGAATATTTTATGAGCAAAGAATCCAAAAAAACTACGCAACAAATCAACAAACACCTAGAGCAAATTGTCAAAAATGGAAAATAATTTTCTTTCCCGCGTCGCCATCAATCCACATCCCCCATCATTCCGCATTCCGATATGTAGAAACGTACAATGCTACGTCTCTTTCACGCGTTACGTCTCTTATCTGCATCCCGTCTCTTTCCAACGTTCCCCCTCTAATTTTCCATTGAAAAACAAAAGAAAATCTGTATACTCACAACAGTTTTATCACTCACAATCATCAGTATGACCACAATAACTCTAGAAAAACCAATAGTTCTGAATAAAAATAAATTCATCGATTTTTTTGATTTATATAAATACATAGTCAAAAATAATGTAGTAGATAGAGCGAAGCTCTATGATTTTGAGCTTGATTTTAAAGAGCTGCCAAAATCAGAAGTAAGCTCTGAAATGAAAAAAATGGTAGCAGCCGCTCAGAAAAAGCCGAAATCTTTATTTACTCAGATTGTGCATGAAAGAAATTAGAAATATTCTTGAGGATGAATGAGTAAAAGAATTCTTGGCAAAAAGATGAATAGTAAATCAATACAAAAAATGAGCAAAATACATTTTATCCAAAACATATTCAGCAGGATTGGACTTTAAGGAAAGACAGCCAACTTGATCAAATATTTGGTCTTTTCGTATATAGTACATTCCATATAAATTTAGCTGATATGTCTTTGAGCTAATTTATATGAGAATGTACTTATAGTAAAGAAAGCTGAACGTGAATAACCAGCTTAAACCATAATGAATTTACTATAAATGGACAGTTTAGAGCAATTTGATATATTGATCAAGAAAATGATTTAATTATTGTAAAGATAGACAACCACCAGAATAAATCACAGAAATAATATGACCCATCCATTCCTTTTCCGCACCGGGGGTCTCTTCTTTCCCACATTCCCATCTTTTTTCTTGTGCCCCCTTTACTGAAAGGGGGTGGCCCCGACTGTTCGGGGCCGGGGGATT
>PFWQ01000051.1 GCA_002791215.1 candidate division SR1 bacterium CG_4_9_14_3_um_filter_40_9 | reverse complement strand
AATTAGGTCGTGGATGTCAGATAAGTCGTGTTGTCTGTTCGTGTCCCTCAATTTAAACCCTTAAAACAGGGGGCTTCTTTCTTTCTAAATTAAAAAAAATCTAAATTAAGTTTCTATTTCTTTGGTAGTTTTTTTACGGTGTTGAGAAAAGTATCGTAGTCACTTGTATAATCTAACATATTTTGTTGTTTGTATTTCTCAAATTCTTCTTTTGCTTTTTTAGTTGCTTCTTCATGGCTTATAGAACCTGCATTATCCAAAATTTGTCTTTCTGATGCTTTGAGAAATTCATCAAGTTTCTCTATCCAATCTTGCATTTTCATCAATCTTCCATTGGTCGCTTGTAATTCTGCAAAATCAAGATACATAGAAACTATAAGATTAAGTTGTTTAATCTCATCTTCAGCTAGATAATTTTTTGCAATGGTCGTGTCTTTTTGTGTAACATATCATCACTTAAAACTTGTCAATCACATAAGCATTTTGTCGGCATCAGCCCTTTCATGTATTAATTCTGCGGCTGTATGTCCATGGATCGCATAATGCATCTTGTTTTGAATAGTAGCAAAGAATTGTTTGGTTATTTCTTCATCTTTTTTGTAATCAATGCTTGTTGTATAAATATCTGTAACTTTTTGATAAAAATTTCTCTCGCTAGAACGGATATCTCTAATTCTTTGGAGCAATTCTTCAAAATATCTCGCCTTATGTCATCATTGAGATAATCTCAAGTCGTCCATAGTGAAACCTTTTACGATATATTCGTGGATTCTTTGGGTAGCTCGTTTGCGGAATTGTGTTCCTTGCAAGGATTTTACTCTGTATCCTACAGATATGATGACATCAAGATTATAATGTTTTACAAGGTATTTTTTGTCATCTTTTGCAGTTAGTCGGGATTCCCGACATACTGATTTTTCATCTAACTCTCATTCCTTAAATACATTTTGAATATGTTCTGTGATAGTTGATCTTCATTTACCAAAAAGTGTAGCCATCTGTTCTTGATTGAGCCAAACGGTTTCATCTTTGATGAGTGTTTCCACCTGAATTGAACCATCATTATTGGTATAAATTAAAATATTGTTCTCTTGTGGGGCGATAGTATTCATATTTGTTATGCGTAACAAGTTAAATGATTTTTGGATTATATGTTAATTTTCTGGCAAAATCAAGCAAAAAATATCTGATTATTTAACAAATGCCCGAAGCATTTTAAAAATTTCTCTGATATTGCTTCATAGCATGGCATCTTGGATTTCATACGCATACTGTTTTTCGTCTTTGAATACAAACATTACGATATAATCTCAACATACCCATAAGGTGCTTTTAAACTCAAATCATTTGGGCAAAAATTTCATTGTTCTGTTGGAAACTTTCTTTTGGCGAGTCCTCAGATTTTTTTCAATATCTGATTTGTTGGTGAATAATTTAATCTTTTCTTTTCTGCTTTTCTGTTGCCGTGACCGATTAAGCCAATCAATGTATAATTCTACAAAGTGATGATCCTGATATCATCGCCAAGTATGATCATAATTTGCCATGCTGATTGCCCATAAAGGATAGTGTTCGTAAAGCATATTTTCTATTTGTTCTTTGCCTTCATAAAAGGTAATTCTTGGTCTATTGCCAAATTTTCAGATTACAGTCATCAACTCTGGCAAAGATTCTTTGAAGCTCAAATATTTTTTTTCGAGATTTTTAAATAAGATGTCGGGAGATATGACAAAGAAATATTTTATATCATTTTTTATAATTTCCTGCACTATGCCTTGTCTTTTAAGGTATTCCAAAATACCGTAAAGCGTCGTCCTTTTGATTCACGTCTTCCTGGAGATCATGCTGACCACAGCCTGGCCGTATTCCAATATAGTGATGTATATTTTGGATTCATTGTCAGAAAGTCAGTACTGTTGTAGTGTTTCAAGTAATTTAGTGTCCATGATATAATATTCAAAATATGAAAGTATCTTTGTTAGATTATAACTATTTCATTTCTGTCGTCAAGTTCGACAACAGTAAATATGCTCGTAAGGTTGACATTATATAGAAAATAGATAAAAGATGTAGCGAAATAAAAATATTAATGAAAACTAAAAAATAAGGAGGAAATAAAAATGAAAACAGAAAGAAAATCTATTGATCAATTCCAACGAAAATTTGATCATGAAAGAAGAAAAAACATACACAATCTATTGTATGTTATACCAATTTGGCTTGGGATTATTGCCCTTATTACTTCAATTATTTATTTCTCTTACACAGGAGAACTAAGACCCGAATTTCGCAATGACTTGTGGAAATTCGTAATGTTTCATTACGTTATCCCCATAAAACTTACCTTACTTCTTGCTCTTGTTGTGTATTGGCAGCTAATATCATTCTTAAGCGAATACAACATAGTAAAGCTAAAAAAAGAATTTAAAAGCAGTTTGGAAAATTACGTTAAGGAACAAACTAAATTAGATCCGGTATTGAAGATTAAGCAGCAAAAGTTATTTGATGAAAAACAATGGCTTGTTTCTAACTCTAATTACAGTCAATTGCCCTTCGGAGAGCTAATCGAAGAGCATATCAAAGCTGAAGAAAAAAAAGTCGGCGATATGCAAGGGGAGCTCGTTGAACTTAATATTCAGATCTATGAACTTAGTATGCAACTTGAAGTATATGATCAAGTTTCTGAGAAAAACTTCTGGCAATATATCAAGTCAATGAAATGGTGTAAAAAGTTAAACTAAAAATTAAACATTAACCGCTTAGTCTTTTAGGCGGTTTTTTTCTAAAAAAAATTACTTGTCCGCCTCTGGTGGGAACTAAATTAAAAGAAAGAAGCCCACCTTCGTGGACGTTGCCCCTCTTATTTTCTTTATTATTTTCTATTTCGGTAGTAGGGATATGTCATTTAACGTTTGCTTCTCGTCTGACGTACGAAGTATGTACAGACAGAAGCTGTTGTACAACCCGAGCTTTGCGAGGGCTTGCGTCTCTTTTATGTCCCGATATGTCTTTATTAAAACTTTTTTTTATTTTTCTTGGGGGGAGATTATTTGGGGGGAGATTTATAGAGAGTTCCGATGTGTTATTTCTTCTTTTTGGTTCATTTTCAGCTCAATACCGGCTCATATCTTGTTGATTTGCTAAATCCTATTGATTTGATTATTCAGTTCTTAATTAGTAAATCCAAGTCTCTTTTTATCGTTGCTAGACTTACATTATATTGACTAAGTAGGTCTTTTGCAGTTACTGATAAATGTTCTTTGATATATGCAGAAATATGAACTTGTCTGTTGTTTAGACGAGCCATAATCAGTTTATTTTCAAATTGTTCATCATCTTTGATGCTTTCAATAGTTTTTTTGAGATGATCAAGTTCGTGTTCTAGCCCAGAGAGGAAATATTCTACAAATTTAGTGCTATTAATAATCTTTTTTTGTGCAGAATAGAAATCGTTACCAATAAAGATGGCTTCATAGTAATTAGGTAGATCGGTATCGTAGTATTCTTCCAATGAGAAATATTTCTTGGTATTAAAGCCATTTTGGTACAAGAAAAGTTGCGTTAAAGCTCTTGCGGTTCTTCCATTACCATCAATAAAAGGATGAATAATTACAAACCGATGATGGAGGAGTCATGCTCTGATAATAACAGAGATTTCTTTTTGTTTATTTACAAAGTCCAAAAGCTCTTTTATAAGTTTAGGGACATCTTTTCGATCTGGTGGTATATAGACTATTCATCATCATTCATTATATACTGCATTTGCTTGGTTTCTTCGTTTGTTATGATGAACGGGATCTAAGATATTTTTCGTGGTCATTTGGTGGATTTTGAAGATATCTTTTTCAGTAATTGTGTCGTCAGATTCTCTAGATTCGATATAATCTAGGACTTTCATGTAGTTTTTGAGTTCTTTTTCATCTCTTGGTCTGGCTTTGATGTTTTCTCCAGCAAGAAGCTTCTCAGCATCTGCGTAAGTGATTCTATTCCCTTCGATTTTGGTAGAATAGACTCCACTACGAAGTCTTGCTGTTTGTTTCAACTTTTGCTGTCGTTCTGGCACGATATGTGCATTTTCGATGACTCACCAAATACGATAGATTTGTTCTATCTTGGAAATCATTGAGTTGGTGATAGTGAAGTTGATGTTTTTCATGGGCTTAGTTTTTCTAAAAAATATTTTATCTGATTGTCTTGTATATTTTGGTTATTTGTTTGGATTTTTTTTTGAATACTTGGAGAGATTTGGATTCTTATGAGATCTTGTAGAATTACTTAGACAATTTTCAATATAAAAT
>PFWQ01000035.1:2213-4048 GCA_002791215.1 candidate division SR1 bacterium CG_4_9_14_3_um_filter_40_9 | reverse complement strand
GCCTTGATTTCTTTTCCTCCTAGAAGCGAATTAGTTGAGTTTTTTTGTTCATAATTGGCAGAAAAATTGGTATTACCTGATTTGGAAGTGGTATTGACTCAAACGTTGAACTTCTGTTCTCCGACAATAGTTTTATATTCTCCAGAGACACCAACCTTTCCTCATTGTGAAAAGGCATAGTTTACGTTGCCTCAAGCCTGCAGTCCAACATAAGGTTTGAATTGTGTATCCTCTCTTTGATTTTTAAAATCAGTTATCTCTTTGATTCCCACATTGCCTCAAACTTCAAAATTTCCTTTTTTTGTTGATCAAGCAATAGTAAGTGCACTTTCTTGTCTCGCATCTTGTACAATATCACTTCATTTAGCCTTTCCTTCTCTATTAGAAAACAATCAAGTAATTTCTGAGACCCCTACGACATTAAGTTTTGAATTGTTTGATGTGAAAATATTTTTAACTTTTTCTCCAGAAATATTCAATGTCTGTCAAGAAAAAGAAGTTTTGCCACCTTCATTATCAAAAGTAATATTATGCTGTGCAACTTTACCTCAAATAGCTAATGTATTATTCTGAAAATATTTTTTTCCTCCTATACCAACTGATTGAAGATTTCATTCTGTAGAATTGACAGTAGTAAAATCTGTCTTCACTTCATAAGTTTTTCATCAATGCTGGAGTGATATATTAGCATTCTTATTGCTTGCAGCATTAGCGGAGATATTTTGTCCTGAGACTTTGCCCAGAGAACCTGCTTCAGCAACAATTTTGCTTCTTTCTTCTATATCATTTGTTCATGAAACCGAAGCATTTTTGGAAACCGCCTCTTCCAAGAAAGTTTGGACAAAACCAAGAACTTTACCATCAGGTGTAGCGACAGTTTCCATGAGGTCCATACTGCCATGAGCAGCCAAATATTTAGCCTGCATTTCTTTAAGGTCCTTGCCTGTATACATGGTTTCATAATCTATTATAAAATATTCACCATTAGATTTCTTTCATAAAGTAACGATATGACCTGAAGTAGAATTTGTAGTAATGATGCCAGCCTCCATTCATAAATCTTGCAATAATTGTGCAGTTACAGCATGAATATGTCTACATATGCCAGCAGGCATTTTTTCTCAAGTAGTCAAATATGTTTTTAGTGCATTAGTCATGGTTTCATTAGAAACATCTCAAGAGGTATTTTGACCCACTAAATCATAATTTTGATTAAGTAATTGCGAAAAAAATCTAACTAACTGGATTTTATCATCTTCAGAAGCATTAATATACTGTTTTTTGGTATCTTCAAAGGGATTCTTAGAGAGCTTAAAAGTTTGTATTAAATTTTTTGATATTTCTGTAGTTCAAATAATATTAAGTTTTGATATGCCAATTATCTTATTCAGAAAAGAATCAACATCTAAAGTTGAATTATTTTTTATAAAATCTTGTAATTCGGCGGTTTCCATTCAACATTTTTGCAGTATTTCATCAAATGCTATTTTTTTTGTAGTACTATTTGAAGATGGATCTAATAGAGTTGTAATATACTTTTGAAGATCATTTCTATGTCCTTCGCTCATCAACAGGGTTTCGGGCCTATTTCATGATACCAACAAAAGTGGCAACGAATCGGTTTGAATGTTCTGGATATCTGATTTTACATCAACATTTTTATACGACAAATTTACTTGTGTTCTGACATTATCATTATATTTTTCAACCACAGAATTGATTTTAGATCTTACTGAACGGATAACTTCTTTGCTCTTATTAACTGCATGTTCTTCAGCATCATTAGTCTCTTTCTCGGCCTTCCTGGTTTCCTCCTTGATATCAGGATCATTTTC
>PFWQ01000035.1:0-2194 GCA_002791215.1 candidate division SR1 bacterium CG_4_9_14_3_um_filter_40_9 | reverse complement strand
TCTGCCTCAGCCTTATCTTTATCAGATAAAGGAACATCCTTTTTGGACTCAGATTCTTTGTTTGTCTCTTGCTGTTTGGTGTCGTTTTCTAGCATGAATTACAGAGATTGTAAAAGTTTTTCAGCTTCTTCTTCATCTTGGGCATGGTGTTCTTGTTTGATCAGACTTCTTATACTGTCTTTGACGTTTCATAGCTTGTGTAGCTTGGAGAGATGGAGTATTCTCTTGAGATATTTTACAATAATGCTTTCTTCCTTCTTGAAATATTCAGCTTTAATTCTTGCCATTTCTTGCTGCTCTTTGGCCAGCACATTAATCAAGAACCTCGTATCTTCATCAGAAAAACGAGGAAGATTTTCAACGAGTTGCTTCTTCTCTTCTTCCGTGAAGGAGATGGAGCTAGCGATAAGATCTGACAAGGTTTGGTCCATAGTATATCTAGAAAATAAAGACATGCTCTAATTATATTCAGAATGCAAAATTTTGCAAATTTCGCCCTTGAAAAAATCCTCTCATTAATTACTACCAGTGCATTACTTTATTCATTTACCAAATTACATATGTACAAAATTACCGACCTCCATGCGCGCGAAGTTTTGGACTCTAGAGGAAATCCAACCATCGAGGTAGACCTCGAAGTGACGAGTGACAAGTGACAAGTGACGAGTGAAGGAAATCTCGATACTCGTAACTCGATACTCGTAACTGCCTGAAGGGCCATCGTTCCTTCATGAGCATCTACTGGAGTGCATGAAGCGCTCGAACTCAGAGATGGCGACGCAAAAAGATATGGTGGAAAGTGAGTTCTCAAAGCAGTCAACAACGTGAATACAACAATTAAATCGACAGTCGTAGACAAAGAATTCGATACAGTCCGTGAAGTGGA
Source organism: candidate division SR1 bacterium CG_4_9_14_3_um_filter_40_9 (assembly GCA_002791215.1). GTDB lineage: Bacteria > Patescibacteriota > Gracilibacteria > Absconditabacterales > Absconditicoccaceae > UM-FILTER-40-9. The sequence continues at coordinate 1,308 of PFWQ01000035.1, read as the reverse complement.
CCAGGCTATGTTTTCTTTGGATGGAACCCAAAACAAAACGAATCTGGGTGCCAATGCCATACTGTGAGTTTCTATGGCGTTCGTCTGCGCAGTCGCGAAAGCCAACAAACAACGGATCTACGAATACGTAAATAAAGGCGAAGGGCATATCCTTCCTAGACCGATGATGAACATCCTCAATGGCGGTTCTCATGCCGACAATAACGTGGATATCCAAGAATTCATGATTGTGCCCGTAGGCGCTCCAAATATTCACGAAGCAGTCAGAATGTGAGCGGAAATTTTCCATGCGCTCAAGAAAATTCTCAAAGCAAAAGGATACAATACTAGCGTAGGTGATGAAGGAGGCTATGCTCCAAATTTGGGAAGTAACGAAGAAGCATTTCAAGTGATCATGGAAGCGATCAAAAATGCTGGACATGAAGGCAAGGTAAAATTAGCCATCGATGCGGCTGCATCAGAATTTTATAAGGAAGGAAAATATATATTGGGAGCAGAAAATAAAAGCCTTACTGCGCAAGAGCTCACTATATTGTATGCAAGTCGGGTAGAGAAATATCCTATCATCTCCATCGAAGATGGGCATGCAGAAGATGATTTTGAATGACGAAAAGATATGACTCAAAAATTGGGAGACAAAATTATGATTATTTGAGATGACTTATTTGTTACCAATAGGGAAAGGCTCCAGATGGGAATCGACCAAAAAATGGCCAACGCAATCCTGATTAAATTAAACCAGATTGGTTCGGTTTCTGAGACTATCGACTGTGTACACATGGCTCAAGAGCACGGCATGAACGCTATCATCTCTCATCGTTCAGGAGAGACGGAAGATACCTTCATCGCAGATTTAGCTGTTGCGCTCAATACTGGCTTCATCAAGACAGGTTCGCTTAGCAGGACGGATAGGATTTGCAAATATAATCAATTGATGAGGATAGAAGAGAGACTTGGAAGCAAAGCAAAATATGGAAAATAAAATTCCTCATTTGGTATATAAATATTCCCTCACACTAAATCCCCCTCCTTCAGAGAGGGACTTTTAGAAATTGGATTAAGTCACCACCTCGGCGTTTACCCTGCTTTAGCAGGGCAGGAGAGGGGTAAGTGGGTGAGGGTGAGGGAAGAAAAAAAAACAAAAAATAGGATATCAGATCCTATTAAGTAAGGAAACTTGCCCAAGAAGGGACTCGAACCCTCAAGCCTTACGGCATACGCACCTCAAGCGTACGTGTATACCAAATTCCACCACCTGGGCATTTCTAATATTACTTGCAAACTTTAATCGGTGTACGTGCCCCGGCA
>PFWQ01000005.1:15104-17882 GCA_002791215.1 candidate division SR1 bacterium CG_4_9_14_3_um_filter_40_9 | reverse complement strand
AGAAATTTGAGATGAGTATAATGGAGTCAGATTTTATATGTTACGCTAGAATAGAATGCCGAACGAAGAAACTAATTTGCTTAAACCATCTACTACCACCGCCTTTTTTGAAGACGAAGAGGTAAGAAGAGAGCGGTATAATGATGAACGACGGTTCTCCATAGTAGATATTATATCACTGCTTACAGGTTCAGAAAGGGCGAGAAAATATCGAAATGATCTCAAAACAAAACTCGCTAAAGAAGAAGGGTTTACCCAGTTGTCCGAAAAAATCGGACAACTGAAATTTTTAGCAAAAGATGGTAAAAGATATTTATGAGATGCCGGTGATACGCAAACAATGCTTCGCATCATTCAATCTATCCCATCTCCCAAAGTAGAGCCTGTCAAGCAATGGCTTGCTTCACTCGGTAATCAAAGAGTAGAAGAGTCTAATGATCCGGAACTCGGTATGCAGAGAGCAAGAGAAAGAGCTATACGAGTTTACAAAAGCAGGGGAATGACAGACAAAGAAATTGAACAAAGATTGCAGACTATAGATACAAGACATCATTATACTGATGAACTCAAAGCAAGATGAATTAAAGATGGTTTGGAATATGCCCTTCTCACAAACATTTCCTATACGCGGTCAGGCAAAAGCGCGCAAGACTATAAAAAATATAAATGACTGGTGAAAACAGATAATCTGAGAGATCATATGACAAGGACAGAAATGCTTCTTATGGGATTATCAGAAGAAGCTGATGTGGAAATAGCAAAAAGTAAGGATGCAAAAGGCTTCGATGAAGTACAGGATGCTCTTATGCAATGAGCAGATATCGCCAAAAAAGCAAAAGAAAACTTGGAGGAAAAAGTTTGAAAATCTATTTTGGATACTGATAACCGTCTTACTCAAAAACAACAAGCATTGAGAGACAAAGCACACGAACAACAGGCGCTTGGATACAACCAAAAAAAGAAATAAATTTCCACTTGCAATCCATCTCAACTTTCCTATAAATCATCATACAACGACCAAAGAAAGTAGCTTGCCTCGCGGCGTAAAACACCATTGCTACCTAGGTTTACGCTCAGACTTTATTGTTTTGTGTGAACCTCGAAAAGGTTCATTTTTTAATTTGGAAGTTCGTATTTTACTTAACACTTAACATTTAAAACTTAACATTTATGTAGTCATGGCAATTACAAAGGACAAGAAAAAACAGCTTATTAAATGATACGTAGAAGATCTCAAATCTTCAAACAATATTGTTATCATTCAACAAAAAGCTGTGCCGGTAAATGCGGCGAACAGACTGAGAAAAGATCTTTCCGGGACAGAATGAAAATTCAACGTCATCAGAAAAAGATTGTTCCTTATAGCCGTCAAAGAGGCTGGTTTGGATGCAATCGATATCGCAACTTTGGACGGTCCGGTAGTGGCTATTTTCGCAAAAGGTGATGAATTCGCTCCTATCAAAGTCGTAAATAAATATCTCAAAGAATTTAAAGCTGACGACAAGGGGACGAGCATGACTTTCTTGTGAGGTCGGTTCGGAAAAAAACGGGAAAGCGCTGAATACGTTAGTGAACTAGCAAATATACCAAGCAAAGAAGAATTGTTATCCAAATTGGCTTACTTATTCAATTATCCACTCACTTCGTTAGCATGTGTGCTTAGCGAAATCGCGAAGAAAGGAGGAGATGTGGAGATTAAAGGAGATAGGGAGATTACAAAAACAGAAGCAAAGGAGGGAACCATAAATCCCCAAATCACCACTGAATCTCCAAATCCCAAAGCATAATTTAGTCGTTTTAGCGTTTGAGCGATTCGTCGTTTCAACGTTCTAAACATATCATTTATTTATTTAATTTGTATACAAGGATGGCAGAATTATCAAAGAATGCACAGAAGATAATGGATCTTGTGAAAGAGATGAGTGCAGTCGAACTAAACCAACTCGTAAAGGGATTGGAAGAAGAATTTGGAGTAAGCGCAGCTCCGCTGTACAGCGGAGTTGCTGGTTGAGCTGCTGCTGGTGGAGACGCTGCTGCTGCTAAATGAGCTGACACTGCTAACATTGAGTTGACTGAAATCGGTCAACAGAAAATTGGTGTAATCAAAGTTGTTAAAGAAGTACTAGGTCTTGGGCTCAAAGAAGCTAAAGATTTGGTTGAAAAAGCACCAACAATCATTAAAGAAAATGTTAAGTATGAAGAGGCTGAAGCTATCAAAGCAAAATTGGAAGCTGAAGGAGCAAAAGTTACTCTTAAGTAGTTTGAATTAGTCGATGTTTGGTCCGTCATTGCGAACCTTCAGTTGCGAACGTAGTGTGGCAAACAGGCGTGGCAATCAGACCAATCAGTGCTTAGATTGCTTCATTCTTCGCAATGACAAGTACTGGCTATTTGCCGACTTAATTCTCTATTCTTTATTTCGAAATTCAATATTCATGAGTATATCTGTAAAAGATGTTATAGATGCTCAGGCTCATATTGGTACGCTAAAAAGCGAAGCTTACCCAAAAACTAACAAGTATTGGGCAGGAGTCCAGAAATGATTAGTCGTGATCAATCCTGAATCTATTATCAGTCAAATCCAGACTGCCAAAGAAAGAATCCAAAAAGCGAAAGCTGAAGGGAAAAGCGTTTTGGTGGTATGTGAAAAAAAGATGTATGCTACCGAACTCGCAAAGCTAGGCGACACGTTGAAAATCGGGTATCTCAATCATAAGGTACCAGCTTGATTTTTGACGAATTTCGCTACCTTGCAGAAAAGGATAGAGTCTATGAATT
>PFWQ01000005.1:2330-15075 GCA_002791215.1 candidate division SR1 bacterium CG_4_9_14_3_um_filter_40_9 | reverse complement strand
TATCGCACCTTGACCAAGAAAGAGCAATTAGTCTACAAAAGAAAACTAGCCAGAGTGCAGAACGTCTATGGCGGAGTGAAAGACTTAGTCACTAAGCCTGATCTCATCATCGTCGTCGATGGAGAAATGCAATCTAAGTTCGCAGATGAACTCCAAAAAACTAAGGTCGATAATATTCTAATCTGTAATACTAATTTTTCTAGATGGCGGAAAGAAGATAGTTTGATCATTGCAAATGTGCTAAGCTACAAGAGCATCGATTTCGTCCTCAGAAACATATTATCATAGTTTTTATTCTAGACATTATCGTATGTCTGAAACCATCATAACTCCAGAAAATATCGAAAACAGGATCATCACCACTGAAACTGACCAGGGATGAGCATATGTTCCTAGCAGCATAGAAAAAAAGAAGGCGGTGATGATGTATATGCTGTTCGGGATAATCATAACACTTTCCAGTAAGAAAGTGAATGTCTTCGAATATTTTCACCTCAAACAATCTATGTGACGGTGGCTATGTTTTATTGTTGTGCTAGTAGCATCGGTAGGATTGATGTTGGTGCCCGGCATCAAATATCTGGGTCTTATAGCATTGTTTTTCATGGTCATTTTCTTCATCATCCTGGTCAAACAGGCATGGGGCGGGAAATATCGTGCAGAATTGAAATGATATACATGGTGATTTTTCCCTGCATTGGGAGGATGGGTCGTGAATATCTTCGACATATCACCGGAGAAACCTCAAGAACCGGTTGCTATTCCTACTTCGATACAGGAAAATGTCGCAACTACGACAAACATCGATCAAATCACCAGTACCGAGTCTCAAGTACCAAGTACCGAGTCTCAAGTACCGAGCGCCGAGCAATCAAATCCTAACCCTTAGATCTTAGTTCACTAACCATAAACTTTATACTTTCCACTTTTAACTTTATAAACTGATATATAATGTCCGTAGATATAAATCTTTTGAAACAGCTCAGAAATGCTACATTCGCGCCTATGAAGGACTGTAAAGATGCCTTAGTAGAGGCGAATGGAGACCTTGAGAAAGCAGAGGAGATACTGAAAAAAAAGTGAATCATGAAAGTATGAAACAAAGCAGATAGAGCAACAAATGAGGGAATAGTGAAAGTCGCACAAAAAGATGGACGACTTGCTTGACTTAAATTATTGTGCGAAACAGATTTCGTTGCAAAAAACGAGGATTTCATTAAACTGTCAAACAATTTGCTTGACAGATTATTGGCATCCAAAAAAGTTACCAAATCACTGGAAGAAGTCGATGCAAAATTTCTGGCGGAACTCAATGAGATGGTAGCCGCATTTGTAGGTAAGATCTGAGAAAATATGAAGCTTACTGAGGTGCTCGTAGAAAATGAAAATGCATATGTCTATAATCATCCAGGGAACAAAGTCGCTTCCGTGATTTATTACGAAGGCGGAAACGAATATATTGCAAAAGAATTAGCATTGCAGGTTACCGCTATGAGCCCGACATATCTTGATTTTGATTCTGTCCCTGCTGACTATCGTGATTCGCTTATGGTAGAATTCCGCAAAGAGATGGAAGGAAGCAACAAACCACAAAATATCATTGATCAGATTCTTGAAGGGAAATTGAGAAAAGCATTAGCTGAATTAGTATTGATGGAACAAGAATATATCAGAGATGCGGCAAAAAAGACAAAAGAGATTGTCCCAGCCGATATGGTGGTGAAGGGATACACAAGAATATCTGTTCGTTAAAGCTACTAGTCGCTAGAAGCTAGTAGCTAGAAGCTAGTCGCTAGAAGCCATTTTAATCTATTCAATCTATCGTTATGCAAAAGTATGAATTAGTATTAATGCTTGATGCGTCTTTGCAGGAAAAAGAGCGTCAAAACACTGTTTCTTCATTGGAAAACGAAATCAAAGACTGCATTCTCAAGAAAGATGACATGGGACTCAGAAAGACGATGTACGATTTTCACAGAGTCAGAGGACACAACAACTTCTATATTCATTCTTATTATATCCAGGCGGAAAATAAAGATTTGGATGTCATCAAAAAGCAATTGCTCTACAACAAGGCGATAGCGAGATATTTCATTTTCAAGATGAACAGTACTGATGAATTTTTTATGTTCGATGAATTACAGACCAAACTCAGCAAATTCCTTGAAGAATCAGAAGAGAAAAAGACAGGTCAGAAAGTCAGCTTCTTTATGAATAAAGAAAACAAGAAATATCTTACTTGGAAAGCGATTACTATCTTGAAGAAATACATGACAAGATTTGGCAGTATCAAGCCGAGGAAATATACAAAGAATCCGGTTTTGACCCAGAAGAAAGTGAAAGAATGCATCCATAGAGCCAGAGAACTCGGCCTGCTTGAATACATAAAATAAATGGTTTTAACTTTTAAGTTCTAAGTTTTAAGTAGTCGGTACTTTTTATTTAGCACTTAACACTTAACATTTAACATTTAACATTATATAGGGATGGCTAGTAAATTAAGAAGAATCAGAAAGTATTCACGACACAAAAGGCTACATACGCATGGGTTCAGAAGCAGAATGCTTACCACTTCCGGAAGAAAAGTATTAGCAAAAAGAAGAGCAAAATGAAGAAGCGAATTAACAGTTCAAAAAGCGTAATTTTCGCATTGTGCATTTTTTAAAATTTAAGAATAGTCCTTAATATCAGTCTTTAGTTAACAACTAATGACTAAGGACCAAAGACTGAGTTGATTTCGTTTATTTTCTTAATTAAACTTTTGTTATGAAATCAAAAAAAACAGCTTCAAAGAAACAAAAAAAAGTGGTCGCAAAGAAACCAGCCAAAAAGCTACAGTCCAGCAAAGCTGGAGTAGCTCCAAAAAAAGTCGCTCCAAAAAAAACAGCTTCAAAGAGGGCAGTCCCAAAGAAGACATCAAGCAAGAAGAGAATAGAGGTAATCAAACCTTCCGCTACTAAAGTAGTAGTGAAAAAATCACCTAATTTAGCAACTAAATTGGGCCTTTTTGATAATTACATAAAAAAGAACGGAAGGATTTTCCTTAAGCCGCCGAGAGATTTTGCTGATTTCCCTGATTTGCTTTCTTTACAGAAAAAATGATACGAGGATTTCATCAACAAATACCTCAATAAATTATTCGACAATATCAACCCTGTGCGGGATATCGCAGGAGAAAAGATGTATGTAGCTATTTCGGATATCAAAGTTTCCGAACCGATCGATGATGTGAAGACATGCAAGAAAAAAGAATTGACGTATGGAGGGATCATCACCGGCAAAGTGAAACTCGTGGATTCTCCAAGCAAGAAAGTATTGTTCAGTAAATGTGCGAACATCGGTATCTTGCCGATCATGACACCATCAGCTTCTTATATCGTCAATGGTGTAGAGAAGATCGTAATATCACAGATCGTAAGATCATACGGTATCTTTTACGTAAAAAGAGATTTCAAATATTCATTCAAGATTATTCCTGAAAACGGACCACGGCTCGAAGTACAAGTAGAAAAATCCGGAGTAGTAGTAGCGAGAGTGAACAAATCAAGAAAATTTCCCATCACCTCATTGCTGAGAGTATTCGGAGCAGAGACTGATGAACAGATCACAGCGTATTTCAAGGATGTCTTTGAAGAAGACGATTTCGATTACTTAGCGGTTACGCTTAAGAAAGATACGACAACTGATGCATTGTCAGCCGCAGAATTCATTTACAACAAATTGAGACCAGGGGAATTGATCGATCCGGAAAACGCCTTGAACTATATCAAAGCGCAATTCATGTCTACCGAAAGGATATTTATGGGGAGGATTGCAAGACGCAAGATCAATGCGAAACTAAATCTCAATAAACCATTAGACGGTGATGTGGCGAATGTATTGGATGGTGAAGATCTCATTTCTGCGCTAAAATATCTTTTCCACTTATCAAACCACAAAAAAGGCTTCTACACCGACGATTCCGATCACCTTTCCAACAAGCGTATCAGGACGATGGGCGAGATCCTGTATGCTCATCTCCAGCCCATGATGAGGAAATTCGTGAAGAGCATCAAAGGGAAACTTTCTATCTTGAATTCAGAGAATGCGATCAAGATCACCGACCTCGTCAATTTCAAAATCGTAGATAATTCCATCAAGAGTTTCTTCGCGACATCTCAATTGTCGCAATTCTTGGATCAGATAAATCCGATCGCTGAAGTGGAGCACAAAAGAAGAATCACCGCGCTCGGACCTGGAGGACTCAAGAGAGAAACGGCAAAATTCGAGGTGCGTGATGTCCACCCTTCGCATTATGGAAGGATCTGTCCTATCGAAACGCCTGAATGACAGAACATCGGACTAGTTATCTATCAATCATTATATTCACGTGTTAACGATGAATGATTTTTGGAAACTCCAGCATTAAAGATCCATCGTGAAGTCCCAGCAACGGCTGACAAATTAGCGAACAGGATCGCTCACCGTGATATCCACGAATTAGACGCAAAAGGCAAGCAATTGAGAACAGTTATCGTCAAAGAAGACCACTATATCGACGAAAAATCAGCCAAGACCATCGAAAAAATATATGGCAAGCTCGGAAAGACAATAGCGGTGAAACCGTTCTTCGACAAAGCTGTGGAATATATATCTCCAGAACTCGATGAAAGATATTTTATCGCTGACGCGACGACACCGATTGATGCATATCACAACATTACAGAAAGCCGCGTTGCGGCAAGACATTTCAATGAGATGGGAATGTTTCACGTCAATGATATCACACACATAGATGTAAATCCTTCGCAGATATTTTCACCTAATACGTCAGTAATCCCATTTGTAAATCATAACGATGCAGTGCGTGCTGCTATCGCGACCAATCAGCAAAGACAGGCATTACCATTGCTCAAAAATGATACTCCATATGTAGGTACAGGGCTTGAAAGCGACATCATCCAGATGACGCATGCAGTGACGAAAGCAGAGGATGCCGGAGAAGTGATTTATGTTGATGGGAAAAGGATCAAGATAAGATATCAGAAATGAACAAAAGAATATATGCTGGGCGTATTCATGAGATCAAATCAGAAGACATGTATGAATCAGCTTCCTAGAGTTTCATTAGGACAAAAGGTAAAAAAATGAGATATCCTTTTCGAATGACCATGTTCCGTCGATGGAGAGATGGCATTGGGAAGAAATCTAAGGATTGCATTCATGTCATGGAAAGGATTCAATTACGAAGATGCGATCGTCATCTCGCAAAGACTCGTGAAAGATGATGAATTAACATCAGTTCAGATAGAAGAATACGAAATAGAAGTCGCAGATACTAAGCTCGGACCTGAAGAAACTACCAATGATATCCCATGAGTCTCTATGGGGAAATTAAAAAATCTCGATGAAGATGGTATCGTGAGGATCGGATCCAAAGTGAAATGATGAGATATCCTTATCGGAAAGATCACACCGAAGTCTGAATGAGAATTGACTCCTGAGGAAAAATTGATCCAGGCGATTTTCTGAGACAAATCAAAGAATGTAAAAGATACCTCATTATATATGCCGTCAGGAAGTGAAGGGAAAGTCATTGATATCGTCGTCCTCGATGCAAAAAAATGAGATAATCTCATGGCAGGAGTGAGAAAGAAGATTAAAGCATATGTAGCTACGACAAGAAAGATAGAAGTCTGAGATAAGCTCGCTGGAAAGCACGGAAACAAAGGTATCATCGCCATTGTAGTGCCACAGGAAGATATGCCGTTCACTGAAGATGGGAAGGCGGTGGATGTAGTGCTCAACTCTCTATGAGTAATTTCACGTATGAACATAGGGCAGCTATTTGAAGCGCAATTATGATTCCTCGCTAATCATCTCGGTGTGAAATTCGCCGTTCCGACATTCTCAGGATTCGGATTCGATGACTTGTCAGCTTTGGCGAAAAAATGCTGATTTGAAGAGCTTAAAGTGCCATTGTACAACGGAGAGGATGGAGAAGTATATTCACAGAATGTCGCTGTCGGATATATGCACATCCTCAAACTCGTGCACATGGTAGAAGATAAGATCCATGCAAGATCCGTAGGACCATACTCACTGATCACTCAGCAACCGCTCGGAGGAAAATCCAGACAAGGAGGTCAGAGATTCTGAGAGATGGAAGTGCGGGCGCTAGAAGCATATTCAGCAGTATACACGCTTCAAGAGATGTTGACCGTGAAATCAGATGATGTCATCTGAAGAAATAAATTATACGAAGCTATCATCAAAGGTCAGAAACCGAAGATAGGAGGATTGCCGGAATCATTCAACCTGCTTACCTTCTTGTTCAAAGGATTGTGTCAGAACATAGAACCGTTGACGGTGGATGAATTGGAGAAGGTGCATCAAGAGAGAGTGAAGAAGATCGTGGATCTAGGACTTTCATGAATGATGAGTAATACGGCCTTGGGTGATGAGCCACTAGAATCAGGAGAAGGAGATGCCACTCAGGAAAAATGAGAGATCATCGACAATGTGATCCAGGAAATGGAAGATTTTGGAGAATTGGAATAATAGCTTCTAGCTACTTGCTTCTAGCTTCTAGTAATGTGAATTTGGCTAGAGACTAGCAGCTAGCGACTAGTGGCTATCATGATTTTAATTTCTTATCTTTACGTTCATGTACAAAACAAAATTTGAAGGACTTGTAGTGAAGCTGGCTTCAATCGAGGATATAGAAACATGGTCACATGGTGTCGTGGATAATCCTGATACCGTGAATTATAGAACCTGAAAACCGAAGCAAGGATGACTTTTTTGTGAATCCATTTTCTGACCTGTGAAAAACTATGAATGTAGTTGCGGAAAGTATAAGGGAGTGAGATATAAGGGGATCGTCTGTGAAAGATGCGGAGTAGAAGTGACGACGTCCAGAGTGAGAAGATCAAGGATGGGACACATCGAATTGGCAGTTCCTGTGCTTCATGCTCGATACAAATCAAGTCCATCAGGATGAGTGCATCAGTTGCTCAATCTTTCTTCCAATGAGATAGATAAGATTTTGAGTTTCGTAAAATATGTATTGGTACAGGATATTACAGAAGATACCAAGAAAAAGATCAAAGAGAAGATAAAGGAAGATTATGAGAAAAGGATGGAGGAGTTGAAAGTCTTGTACAAAGAAGAATTGGAGAAAGCAGATGACAAGAAAAAGCAGAAAGATACTGATAGATTATTCCAGGAGAACAAAGATGATATCGATAAAGAGATGAACAGATTAAAATCCATCATCGCAGATTTGAATATCGGATCAACGATTTTGGAGAGCGATTACAGAAACATCTTCTGCCAATTCGCAGATATCATCACCTTCCAATCAGGTCCAGAAGCGCTTCTCAAGATGCTTCAAAGCATCAATGTGCAAAAGGAGATCAAACGCAGGATCAAACAATATACCCAAGTGAAATCTGAAGATCAGAGGAAGAAAGTGATCAACCTGATCAAATTATTGATCAATCTCCATGTTTCTGACGTGAAACCGGAAAATATGGTAATCAGGAAATTACCGGTCATACCGCCTGATTTGAGACCGGTCGTGCAACTCGAATGAGGAAAATTCGCATCATCAGATGTAAACCTTTTCTATAGACGTGTACTGATGAGAAACATCAGGTTGAAGAAAATGATCCAGGTGGGGATGCCGGATGTGGTGAAAAAAAATGAAATCAGACTTCTCCAGGAAGCCGTGAATAACTTATTAATCTGAGAAAGAAGCGGCGCAGGTGGTGCAGGAGCAGGCATCAAAGTCTTCAAATCATTATCAGATATGCTTTCCGGTAAAGAAGGTATCTTCAGAAAGAATCTGCTCGGAAAGAGAGTTGATTACTCAGGAAGATCAATCATCACGGTTGGTCCTAACTTGAAACTCAATGAATGCGGATTGCCGATCTATATCGCCGTAAAGATGTTTACTCCGTTCATCATCGGTAAACTCATCGAAAAGAAAATCGTATATACGCCTAAGCAAGCTGAAAAACTCATCAAAGATGAATCGCCGTTGGCATTGAGATTTCTTGAAGAAGTGATCAAAGACAAATATGTATTGCTCAATCGTGCACCAACCTTGCACAGACTTTCTATCGAAGCATTCAAGATCAAATTGATGCCGGGAAAGACGATAAGAATTCATCCGCTTGTGTGTCCTGCCTTCAACGCCGATTTCGATGGAGATCAGATGGCAGTCCATCTGCCGATTTCAGATGAAGCGCAACAGGAGGCGAAAGATTTGATCGCAGCAGACAAAAACATTTTGAAACCTGGATCCGGAGAACCGACGATTACGCACTCACAGGATATGGTGCTCGGAGTATATTATATCACTGATTTCTATGATCATAGATATCCTGATCTCAAGACGGAAGAAGAGCGGAAAGATAAAGCACCGCTCAAAGGCAGATTCACCAGCATGAATGATGTGCTGGAAAAATATTACAATGATAATGTGAAGATCAAAGACAAGATAATCCTGGTTTACGATAAAGAGCCTATTGAGACAACGGTAGGAAGAGTGCTTTTCAATCTCGTGTTGCCGGAAAAAATCAGATTCATCAATAAGAAAGTAGTGAATAAGGACCTTAAAAAGATTCTGAGTAGGATATTCGATGAATATGATATGGAAATGACAGTGAAAGTCGCTGATGATATCAAGGACCTGTGATTCAAATATGCAACCATCTCTGCGACATCAGTAAATGTCTTGGATATGAAAGTGCCGAAAGAAAAAGAAGATGAGTTGAGAAAATGAGAAGATGAAACCAGGGAATTGTATAAATATTATTATAAAGGATTCTTCTCTGATCAGGAGAAACATAGGAATGTCGTAGAAATATGGAGTAAAGTAAAATGAAATATCGAAAAGAGTCTGAAAGGGATCACAGGTCCTGGCCAGGACTTGTATACCATGGTAGATTCATGAGCGAGATGATCGCAGACGCACATAACGCAGATTTCAGGTATGAAAGGACTCGTCGTAAATCCTAAAGGAGAGATCATCGAACTCCCTATCAAGGGATCATTCGTAGAATGACTTAAACCTATTGAATACTTCATCTCCGCCCACTCAGGAAGAAAAGGAAAGGCGGATACAGCGCTCAGAACTGCGGATTCAGGATACTTGACGAGAAAACTTTGTGATTCTGCACAGGAAGTCGTGATAAGAGAGAAAGATTGTTGAACGGATAAATTCTTGAATTTCTCTAAGCAGGAAGCAGAAGCCCAGAATCAGAAATTCTTTGAAATGATTTATGGAAGAGTGTTGGCAGAAGAAGTGAAAGATGCAAAAGGCAATATAGTGCTTAATGCAGAAGATCTGTTGAACAAAGAGAATATCGCCTTACTCGAAGCAGCGAACATAGAGATGGTGAAAGTAAGGACGCCGTTGGTATGTAATACCGTCAGCGGAATATGTCAGCATTGTTATGGTATGGATCTTTCAACCAGACAGATCATTCAGATAGGAGTTCCTGTGGGAGTCATCGCAGCACAATCTATATGAGAACCGACTACGCAGTTAACGATGGATACTTTCCATGGATGATGAGTCGCATCAGAATGATGAGAGATGGCACAGGGTGTGGATAGGATCAAGCAGTTGTTTGAAGTCAGAGCACCAAAAAATCCAGCCATCATCGCGCCATTTGATGGGAAAGTCTCCTTCTACGAAACAGCAAAAACCAAGTATATAAAAATCGTTTCAGAATATCAGAAAAAGACCTATCTCATCAAAGCAGGATACAAACTTGATGTGAAAAAATGAGATGTTCTTGCAAAGTGATGAATCTATGCGAGCAAGTCCAAGAGCAAATTGAAAGTGAAAGAAGAGGGTAAGGTGTTGGAAGTGAAGGGCGATCATATGATTCTTGGAATACAGGAAGTATTTACCAAAGCGATCCTCGGACTTACGCCAAAAGTGAAAGAGAAAGAAGAAGTATATAAAGGTATGATTTTGACCTGAGGTTCATTGGATATCAAAGAATACAAGGATATCGTGGGCAATCTCGAAGCACAGAAATATATCATCAGAGAGACGAAGAAAGTATATGCATCTCAATGACAGGATCTTAATGACAAGCATATTGAGGTAATCGTGAAACAATTATTCTCCAAGGTATTTATAGAAGATTCTGGAGAGAGTAGTTTCATTCCAGGTACGCATGTAAAATATGAACATTTTGTAAAAGTGAATTTAGAATTGGTAGCTCAAGGAAAGAAGGCTGCGAAAGGAAAGAGATTAGCGCTCGGGCTTACCAATATAGCCAAAGAAACTGACTCATGGATGTCAGCGGCATCATTCCAAGAAACGATCAGAGTCATGGTCGGCGCATCACTCAGATGAGCGATAGATGATCTTTCCGATCTCAAATCGAATGTGATCATCGGTAGATTGCTTCCTGTGGGTGAGGTGTACAGGAAAGAACACGAATAAACTGTTTAGTATCGAGTACAAAGTACCGAGTACCGAGTATTGAACACAAGGCATTCATATTGACAACACGTCGAGAATTCCTATATTCATCACCACGAAATTTACTTAACACTTAGCATTTAACATTTAACATTTATTAGAAGATGGCACACAAAAAGGCCGGTTGATCGGCAAAAAACCTCAGAGATTCAAATCCAAAATATCGTGGGGTAAAAGCATTTGGATGAGAAACAGTAAAAGCTGGTGATATCGTCATCAGACAAAAAGGTTCCAAATTTGAATGCGGAAAAAATACTTACACAGGGAAAGATTTCACTGTACATGCGGAAAAAGCGGGCACAGTCGTTTTCAAGACCAAGAAATTCACCAGATTTGATGGTAGAAAATACCTCAAGACGGTTGTAGATGTGAAATAATGGATAAAAATTGATGAAAATTGTTAAAACTTAATGAAAATTGTCCCTACGATTTTTATCCATCTTAATCCACTTTTATCGATTTTTATCAACGTACATTTCAAGACAATCTGTTCAACAACAATTTTAAACTTTAATAGCAAACAGCCATGACTATCGGCCCAAAGAAAAAGATTTCCAAAACCAAATGAAATACCAGGCATGCGACATGGCAGAGACTCAATCTCGTGAGAATGTCAGATTCTTATCCTGTTGCAAAATGCAAGAATTGCGGCGCTACTAAATTAGCTCATCACGTATGTTCTGTATGCGGATATTACAAAGGGAAACAAGTGATCACCATAAAGTCAAAATCGAAGGGCAAAGTGATAGACGCATAAGAAAGTACCGCGAACCGCGTAACGCGTAACGCGACCCCTTGCCGGTCTTTAGTGTTTATTTGATTATTCATGAATGTAAAACAGAGGATCAATGCTAGAAAAGTGATTTTATCATACATCTATCAGTATTGCTTTTTCAATAATCTGCAAAGTCAAGACCTGGTAGCGGTAGAATCATTATTCATCGGCAATATCTTCAAAACAGACAATGAAAGATTTGATACAGCAAAAAAAGATTATCTCAAAGATATCAAAGCATACCTAAAAGGTCCTGAGACAGAGGAAGATTTGCTTGCATTCGTAGATCTTTTTTTTAATGAGCGAGATAAGGAAGACATTGATTTCGATTATATGGCCAAGATAGGCCTTACCTTTGTAAAACATATTCCAGAAATCACTGACAAGGTGAATGCCCTTACGGAAAGCTTCAAATTTGATCAGATGGACACGATAGATCAGGCATTATTCATTCTGGGATATACCGAGCGGATAGAGCTTGAGACGCCCAAAGAAATCCTTATCAACGAAATGATAGAACTCGCAAAAAGATATTCTGACGATGGTTCACCGAAATTGCTCAATGGTATCATGCATAAGATTGTGAACAACATCTCATAATATTTATGCCCCTTGTCATTGGTTAGTCATTGCGAGGAGCATGGCGACGTGGCAATCAAATTAGATTGCTTCACCCCGACCGTTCGGGGTTCGCAATGACATGACAGCACGATGACGAACCATAGTATTTTTATCCACACATTGAATGTTAGTTATGCAGAAAATATTAGTTATGCTTCGCATAGACCCAAATAACAGACTCTATAAATTATTCAAAGCCTATCGGCCATTCCGGATATTTTTGGCGATGTTCAAATTCGGTGCAGGATTACATTACACCTTGCTTGCTCCTTTGGGAGAACAAGTGATGCCGCTTTGGATCGTGGGTATTTTGATCGGACTTGGTTCTATGGTACAATTGATATTCGACATCCCCGCGTGATATCTGCTCGATAAATATGGATATGTGAGGATGTTGAAACTCACGACCATAGCATTCATCGTCGCAGCATTCTGCCTGATGTTTGAATTCACATCCGTCACATTCATTTTGACTTTGATATTCTCCAGCTTCTGACGATTATTTTTCGGCCCCGGAGCAAACGCCTATACCTTATCAGAAGCGCCAAAAGCAGATGCAGGAAAATTCATCTCGTTCAAGGAAACCTTTCAATCAGTCGGAATCGTGCTTGCGAGTGCGATATTGGCATTTATCATACCATTGCCGGCGGTATTTATCGGAGTTATCATCGCAATGATTTTGATCTTTGCATGGCTCTTGTTATTCATCACGCCAGAAGAAACCGTCTCAGTTCATGTAGAAAAAAAGATTGCCACTCATGACTATTATATCAAAAAATCATACAAGCATATCCGAGGTATACTACACAAACTCAGCCCCGTAAGCACTATGCTGATGCTGAGTAATTTTGCGTCTGCGA
>PFWQ01000005.1:2148-2316 GCA_002791215.1 candidate division SR1 bacterium CG_4_9_14_3_um_filter_40_9 | reverse complement strand
ATCCGGTTCGTAGTTCCACTGATGATCGCTAATAATCAAGGATGAAGGCGGATGGGAATCGGCCTCGGAGTCTTTGATTTCGCCGTAGTCATATTTTGATACACTATAGGAAAAATAGCAGATAGATACAGCAAAAAGAAGCTAGTTTTTCTCGGACTTTTGATCTTC
>PFWQ01000005.1:0-2131 GCA_002791215.1 candidate division SR1 bacterium CG_4_9_14_3_um_filter_40_9 | reverse complement strand
ACTTTGATTCAATTTCGGCATACTCTTCATCATACTCTGATTCATCGCAACAACTGGTGATGAATTAGCATCCATTTCGCTCCGAGCTTGGCTTAACACCGTAGAAAAAACGCACACCAATGACGGGAAAATTTCATGAGCTATCAACCTCGCTTCAGATCTCTGACGGTGAGTCGGCCCGATGTTGGCGGGTATTCTGTATGTATTGGTTGGCCCTTCGATTACTATTACCATCAGCGGATGAATTTTGATTGCAACATTGGCAATATATTATTTTCTTATCAAGAAAAACGGCCTCTCACTGGAAGATGATGTCGCTACCGATATGCCCAAGCCTCATAGATTTAGGCATAAAAGTTAGTCTTTAGTCCTTAGTAAAGCATGTTGAATAATCGCTTATTTTTTCTATAACAGGTACGAGTACGTTTTGTGTCTTTATTTTTTGACATATTTCCTCGTGGAACGTAAAGTCTATGAATTCATTTCAAAACAGCTCAACGATCCTATCGTCGAACGGAAAACTTGCGCAGTTAGCGGAGAACCATTCGCGATTTTCCAGTCAGATTTGGATTTTTATAAAAAAATTTCACCAACATTCGCTAGAAAAAAATATCAAATACTAGCACCAAATATCTCTCCAAGCACTATTATGAATAATCTTTTGTCATTTCGTAATGAAAGTAACCTTTATCGTAGAAAATGTGATTTGACGTGAAAGTATATTCTGTCCGTCTATTCGCCTGATAAGCCATATAAAGTATATGATCAGGAGGCATGGCGATCAGACAAATGGGATGCTTTAGATTATGGATGTGATTTTGATTTTTCCAAAACTTTTGCAGAACAATTTAAAGCATTACAGCTTCAAGTACCAAGAGTTGCAATGCTTTGAGTCAATAATGAAAATAGCGAATATACCAATCCATCATATTCTTGTAAAAATTGTTACCTGATTTTCGGCTCTGCCATCAATGAAAATTGCCTCTATGGAAAATATCTCTGGCACAATAATAATTGCATAGACAATCTCTATCTGACAAATTCA
This sequence comes from candidate division SR1 bacterium CG_4_9_14_3_um_filter_40_9, assembly GCA_002791215.1. Classification (GTDB taxonomy): domain Bacteria; phylum Patescibacteriota; class Gracilibacteria; order Absconditabacterales; family Absconditicoccaceae; genus UM-FILTER-40-9. The sequence goes on along the minus strand of PFWQ01000005.1, from coordinate 1,086 downwards.
GAACTCTGCTACGAATGCATTGATTGTGAAGCCTGTTACAATCTCAAATTTTGACACAATTGTGAACATTGCTCTGGCAGTTACTTTCTCAAAAATTGTAAAAATTGCCAACATTGTTTTGGCTGTGCAAATCTTATCAATGGCCAATATTGCTTATTCAATAAGGCTTTAAACAAAGAAAAATATAATCAAGAAATTAAAAATATATATGATGGGACATATCCAAGCATTCAAAATGCAAAATCTCAATTTGCAGATTTCTGCCTTAAAAATCCCGTAAAAAATCTGCAGACGATTGCGAGTGAGAAAAGTTTTGGTGATTGTCTCCAACATACCAAATCCTGTCAAATGTGTTATAATGTTATCAAGGCAGAAAACGGCAAGTACTTATGGAATTGTGAATGAGTTAACAATAGCCAGCATTGTTTTCGCTATGATACAGGAGATCTTGGTTACCAGATTATCAGTGGAGGAGGCGATGATAGAACCAAAGGCATCACCCTCAATAATCTTTTTGGTTCTTCAGTATGGAATTGCAGTAATGTCTATTATTGCGATCATATCCAGAGTTGTAATAATTGTTTCGCCTGCATTGGTCTCAAAAACAAAGAATATTGTATTTTCAATAAACAATATATAAAATCTGATTATGAAACATTGGCTGGTCAGCTTATTGACCACATGATAGCTACTGGAGAACGATGAAAATTTTTCCCATCACAGATGAGTTGTTTCGGATACAATGAGTCTATTGCTATGGAATATTTCCCTCTGACAAAAGATGAAGCCATTAAAAAATGATTCCAACGATCAGAGTATGAAGCGCCATTCCCCAAAGTGGAAAGAACTTTGAAAGCTGATGAATTGCCAGATATCAAAAATGTTACGGATGACATTTTACAACAAGCCATAGCCTGTGAAGTGAGTTGAAAGCCATTCAAGATTTTGAAATTAGAGTTGGAATTTTATAAGAAAAATAAATTGCCGTTACCTAGACTTCATCCCGATACCAGGCATGAGGAAAGAAATAAACAAAGACCAGCAAGAAATATGTATGCTAGAATCTGTGATAAGTGTTGAATTGAA
>PFWQ01000069.1:4064-4271 GCA_002791215.1 candidate division SR1 bacterium CG_4_9_14_3_um_filter_40_9 | reverse complement strand
AATCTCGGAAATGGCACCGGCGAAGAAATGATGCAATTAGCAAATCATATAATTTCTGAAGTCAAAAAAAACTTCTGAGTCACACTGGAGCCAGAAGTTATCGTTATGTAAGTAATTAATATCTATAGATATATCTGAGTTGCCCTTTGGACTTTGTGTAGTGGCAATTAGTATTCCCTGTAGTCGGAACAGTACAGGTGGCATCTG
>PFWQ01000069.1:0-4013 GCA_002791215.1 candidate division SR1 bacterium CG_4_9_14_3_um_filter_40_9 | reverse complement strand
TTTCAAATTGGTTGGGTAAAGAATCCTCTCCACAAAATACAAAGTTGGAACCGTTTTCTGTTTCGGTCTTGGACATGATAATGAATCCACCATTTTCAAATCCATTCTTTAATATCGGCGTGTACATATATTGTCCTGGAGTGCCTGTGTTGGCCTGAACGCCGCTAAAGGTAGAAGTTCTATCTGGATCCATAGGGAAGCTTGCCATTCATCACTTGGTGAGTTGTGTTTTGATAGTATCGATGCTTCCTGGGGTATCAGGGAATTTACCATTATCTACTTGATAAGAAATGATAGCCGTACCCAATTGTGAGAGATCAGCTTTTCTCGCTGTATCGTTGGCTCTGCCTCTCGCGGACATCAATCTCGGAATCAAAGCCGCAGCAAGGATACCGATGATGACGATGACGATAAGCATTTCAATCAATGTAAATCACTTTTTGTGTTTCAAAAACATAGGCAATTATATGAAGGTAAAATTAGTAGAGGTAAATGTATCTTAAGCTTCAGGCGGCTGTATCAGCGGTACAGGCACCATTTGTGTTGGCACAATTTCCTCCAGCAGTAACAGTCAAAGTATTACACATTTTTGTTTGAATATCACCAAATTCTGAATCCATATCTATATTGTCATGATGTCAACACCATACATAATTGGCACCATTCGAAGTTTCTATAATTGACATTAATACGATTCATCCATTTGGTTGCCCGTTTTTCTTGATAGAGGTGTATCAAAAATCTCATTTAGGAATGGTATAATTTATTCATCAACTAATCTGAGCACCTGCAGGATCCTTGGGTACACTCGACATACCTCATTGTGCTAGTATTCATGTCGTACCTCACAATCTCTGAATAACGCCTCAGCCAGTTCCTGGGAAAGATCCATTATCTATCTGATAAGAAATCAGTGCTGTCGCTATCTGTTGAAGATCAGCCTTTCTCGCAACATCATTTGCTCTCCCTCTTGCAGAAGTAAGTCTTGGAATCAAGGCAGCAGCTAGGATACCGATGATCACGATAACGATTAGCATTTCCACCAAGGTAAACCCTGCTATGCGGGAATGCAGGGCAAGCCTAGATTTTTTGTGCTTTCTGTTGTACATACGATAATTTGAATATATAAAAAAAATTTTTCGAATTCGTAAGAAATATAGGCAATTGTGTGATTTTTGCAATGGATTCGCTATTTTTACCATTTGACAATTTGAGAAAAATATCTTGTATTTTAGAGCTTTTTATAGACTCCCGGCATGCTCTGGTAGATGCAATTTTCCATCTCCAACATCGTCAACAGTGGGACTAATTCCCCTACTCCGATACCGATATCTGCCACCAGGTCTTGGATTCAGCATTCAGACTTCTGTGATATGGTGGTGATGATTTTGAGCTCTTGCTCGGATAAATGCTTTGCAGATTGCAGATTGCAGTCGGCAGATTGCAGAAAATTATTTTCTTCTTTTCTAGAAAAGAACTTATCCAAGAATTTGGTGAAGTCGTAAACGAGAGAAACTTTCTTCTCCTCCAAGAGATGATTGATGCCCTCACTGGAAGGTAAAAAGACTGAATTGGCTGTCGCGAAGACAGGTTTGCCCATATCCAGCGCATTGTTAACTGTGATGAGCGATCAGGATTTTTTGCCGGCTTCTGGGACGAAAAGCGCATCCACCAGTCCTGCGATGATGCGATTTCTCTGCGGGAAGGTGTATTTTTCTGGCTTGGTGTCAGCTGGGTATTCTGAGAGGACAAGTCCTCAATTTTCGATGATCTGATAAATCATATGATGATCTGGCTGATTAAAATATCGCTGGATGCCTCCTCACAACACGGCGATAGTCGGAATCCCATGCTGCATAGACAGATGGTGACAGAGCTGATCTATGCCCTCCGCCATACCGGAAACCGTCACGAGGTCATGATTTCTGGCTTCCTGGAAAAGCTTGTGAAGAACTTGAATGCCATAATCGGTTTGCTTGCGCGGGCCTACGATGCCGAGGACTTTTCTGGAAAGCAGAGAAATATCTCAGATATAAGAAATCTGTTTGATTTTGGGTTTGATGAGCTGGAATTTGAAATGAAAATCCTGCTCTCAGGCGATGATGGTATGGATATCGAAGCTCATGGATGCAGATAGAAATAAAAGAACCACCCCACCCTAGCCCTCCCCATTTTCCCTCGGGACTTCTTTCAGTCGCAGGAGAGGGAATAATGCCCCTCGCTACGTAGTGGAGAGTGGGTGTGGTGAGGTAATATTTTTATAATCATCTAATTTGAAAAATCAATACTTAATTGATAAGTTCCTATACGTCAAAAATATGATTGATAAAATATGATGTTTGAATTGAAAAGGATAAACTTTTGAATACAAGGTAAATTGGAATCTGTAATTTGAAATCTGTAATTTTTTAATCTTTTAATTTTTTTAATCTTTTGATTTAATGTCCCTCGCCAATAAACATCGTCCTCAGACTTTTGATCATATCATCGGACAGTGACATATCACCGAAATCCTCAAGGCTCAAATCGCCGGAGCAAAAGATAGTCACAGCAACTATCTCTTTTTCTGACCGAGATGAACGTGAAAGACGACTACAGCAAGAGTGCTCGCCAAAGCGATGAACTGTCTGAATCTCAGTAGCGGGAATCCCTGCAATGAATGCGTAAGCTGTCTGACCATCAATAAGCAATCAACTCTTGATTATATCGAAATCGATGCGGCTTCGCATACCGGTGTAGAAAATATCAGAGAAGAGATCCTTGATAAAGTACCATATCCTCCGACGCATCTGAAGAAAAAAATATATGTCATCGATGAAGTCCATATGCTCAGCAAAGGAGCATTTAATGCCCTGCTCAAGACAATAGAAGAACCGAGGGATAATGTCGGTTTCATTTTGGCGACGACAGAAATCCATAAGGTACCGGAGACCATAATCTCCCGCTGCCAGGTGTTCAATTTCAAAAAAGTCGGAAAAGAAGATATGACAAAGCATCTCCAACATATCGTGAAATTGGAAGGACTCAACTATACACCATGAGCACTGGATACTGTCGTCAGGATCTCTGAATGATGTGTACGCGATGCGATAAAATATATAGACCAGGTAAGTATCCTATGAGACATCAATGAAGAACACATCACAAAATTCTTGGGGATCGCTTCTGAATCTATCATAAAAAACTTTTTGAATCTGATCAAAAATAAAGACAGAGATGCTATTTTCTCGGAAATAGATGCTATCAATGAACAAGGCGTGGATATGCATAATTTCGCCAAACAGACCTTGATGTATATCGATCAATATCTCAGTGAAGATACAGATTTTCTGCTCGCCGTATCTGAAATATTTACGGAAATCCTCGGCACGATAAAATATTATCCATACCCTGCAATCGTGTACAAGATTGCGATAAATAAATTCTTGAATCCGAGCGCTCCAGTCGAAATAGCAATACCTAGACCAGTTCAAACTCAAGCTGCCGAAGCAAAGGCAGAAACTACCAACACCAAACCAGTCGCTCAAGCGTGAGATTCGAACCTGCTCGCTCAATTGCTCGCAAGAGTCGATAAACCATCACTACAGAAAAATCTCGGCGAACATATCATCATCGATAGTGTGGAAGACGATAAAGTACATATCATAGTCATCAATAAACTTACGCATACGCTTTTGGAAAAACGCGAAAATCTGGAATATCTGGAAAAGATACTTTCCGAAGTCCTCAATAAGCCGATAACGCTCAAAGTATCTTTTGAAAAAAAGGAAGATTATTTCTGAAGAAAGTTAACAACTAACAACTAAAAACTAACAGTACTCATTTCCCACAACAAAAAAAAACTGTAGCCGGACTGTTAGCTGTTCACTGTTAACTGTTAGTCATTCTTAAGTAATGTTGCTTTCACAATTCTGATATTGAAATGGAATGTTTTCACCTCTTCGAAGGCGAATTTTTCTTTGTATTCTTGACGTAAAATATCTACTTGTCGTGTCATCATCTCTAGAAACATA
>PFWQ01000023.1:235-4379 GCA_002791215.1 candidate division SR1 bacterium CG_4_9_14_3_um_filter_40_9 | reverse complement strand
AGTGGTGAGTGAGGAAAGGCCGGCAAAAGCCCCCGATTCGATACTCGTCAGCTGGTTAGAGCTAAGATTCAAATATTCTGTCAAATTATGATGATTGATGAATGTGTCAGTGGCTATGCCCGTGATGGACTTGCTTGATAGGTTGCAGTTGGTGTCTCCAGTATCACAAGCGCCTGCGCCGATACTTACCACATTACCACTCGTGAGATAAAGTCCAAAAGTTGATGACGTCATGAGTCATCAGAGAAGGAGAAGAAACGTAAAGAGGAGCTTTTTCATAGATTTTGAATTTTAAATTCTAAATTCTAAATGATGGATTGCTATTGTTCCCAGATTGCTTCACGGAGCCTGCCTTGCAGAAGTGCGGGGTTCGCAATGACGACTTCGCAATATTACTTTTTTATCGGCAATCAGCAAGGGAATTTTTTGATTACAAATAGATAGAAATTAATTCCAAAAAAGATGAATGCCATCATCGCAAAAATCGCTACTTTGTTGAATCTATCTGTGCCTTGAAGGAGCATAAGTACCATCATCATCAGTGACCAAATCCGTACGAAAGCTCTGATTTCTCTTCTATTCCATTGTAGTCATAGAAGTCTATGATGCAGATGGGTATAATCACCCTTGAGGGGATTTTTTTTCATGACAAAAATTCTCCAAAGTCAGACTCGGATGGCGTCGAAAATGACCAGTGATAGTGCAACTACCAAGGTTCCTATTTTGGCTCCGCCGATAACGGAGAGATAAGCGAGTGCAAATCCGTAAAACATAATTCCTACGTCTCTCACAAGTCCTAGCGGTTTATATTCGATTACTGTGGAAACAAGTGAAATGCAAAAGAGGATGAAGGCGAAGTTTTGTGTCAGCGTAAGTATTTGCATATTTTCTGGAGTAAATTCTGTGTAATATCCGAAGACGACATATTTGATGAGTAAGAATATCGTGAGAAAGCCTATGCTGGAAACTCAGCTTGCTTGACTGTAAATTCCATCAAATCGATTGATAGCGTTGATACAAAGTATTGACCGGACGACGAAAATCCCTGCAAAAAGATATTGCGGTATATGATAGACATGTGATCCGATGATGAATTCCTGATTACTTATCTGTCCTACATAGACTGCCAAAATTCCACCTAAGATATGAGCAAGCAGTCTGATTCGTGGATGGATTTTCCGTTTGGTGATGCCGATATAATTGAGTTCTTCCAGGAGCTCCACGATGACGATAGGAAGTGAACCACAGAGGAGTCATAAGAAAAGATTATTATGTAAGTACTGAGGGAAGAGGATTGCGATGATGGCAAAAAAACCTATGTAGACAAAAATTCCTTGGATGGTGGGTACAGGTTTTCTTGTGTTTTTGAGGTCATTGCCTGGTTTGTCGAGTACCTTCAATTTTTTGAAGAGGACAAGTCCGATGATGGCGATGACAATCGCGATGATGGGCGTGAGGAAGTAATTCATTTCAGTTGACAAAAACAACTAAAAACTAACAGTTAATGGAATTAGGATATGGATTTGGCGATGGAATTCAAAAGCATTTTCTCTTGATGTCATTTTCTCTTGATTTGCCTTTGCTAAAAACTATTTTTCAGGACAGTAAGCATTTATCTTGTCCTGTCGTAGGTATGAGTTTCAAGATTGCTCAAAAGATATCTTTCTCTATCCATACCGGCATAGCCTTGGGATATTTTTCTCTGCCCGTACTTTTGTCCTGGCCGCCTATGATGTATATCGGTGTCTTCCTTTCTCGGGTCGGACATTTCATCGTCTGTAGAGGATGTGTAGTCACTCATCTGGAAAATCGGGTTTCCAGAAAAATCTATAAAAAAGAATTTCGTCCTGGATACACGGTGTACAATAACCATATCGTCTGAACACTTAAATTTCTCGGGAAAATGTTCACGAGAGCGTGGAATTTCCTTATCTAAAAAGGAGAGTCTGAGGATCGAACATTTGCATTGATTTTGGTTTTCTTATCGGTATCAATGCCCTTGATTTTTCAAATAAAAACTAAAAATAAAAAATACATGTTGCTGTTTTTTATTATTTTGTGATATAAGAAAAATGAGAGACATTAAAATAGATGGGTGTAGGACCCATAGTTGAGCTGCGGATGCTGTTGAAACTTCCAATCCTGATGAGGTGCTGACCGATGAAGACAAGAAAATATTAAGAACATTAAAGCTTCATAGAAAATTAGAAAATATTAAAAAGGAGCTTAGGGAAGTCTATTTTTTCAAACCAGAGCAGATAGAGAATGTCATAAACAAAAACATAGGAGACGACGCTTATCTGCTAGAACAAATCGTCCGCGATGTGAAAAAACAGTATGCTAAAATTCCGCTTGCTGTTCCGATCAATGAATATCTTTATGATACTTTGATGGAAATTGAACCTTTGGATATAGAAAAAAGGAAACAAGATATTACCAGTAATGTTCACGATACCCTTGATGGACAAAATACGAAAACTATTTCTTTATCGGACTTCGTTCCCACTAAAACTTTTTCTCAGGAAGATGCTTGGAAGAAAATGAAAGAATATGTAAAAAATGAGGTCCAGGATTTTTTTGTTATCCATATCGATAAGGATCCTGCTATTGAAAAGGCAGATGCAGAGAAAATTACCTCTAAATTGATTAGACATTATCTTTCACAAACTCGTATGACAGGGATGAATTTATATATTTTTGTCCAAAAAGATTGAACTAAGGCTATAGCGCCATGAATACAAAGTTGACCTAGAGGAATCGCCAATGATTCTTATTTTGGTGATTTGGCGAAAAAATATAATGCCACCATGGTCACACTTCCGCTTTCTCATTTTCTCCCCGTTTCGTAGTTTGATATTTTTTAATACCTTGACTTTTTCTGGCAGATAATTATGCTAATTTTAGCAATTGTATCAGTCAATTGTGCTCTTTTTGCTCTCAATGCAATTGCATTATCGATACCGACTAGTCCATATTTTGGTCTAGTCGTTATTTTTTTAATGAAATTTTTTTTGCTTTGCCTGCGGTGGCAAATCCTCCGTCTCGTTTCACTCGCCATTCCGCAGCTTGTGCGGGAGGGGATTTGTTACGACGCGGCTGGTTTGTTTACTTCTACTGTTTTTTCTTTTTCGGATTGTTATAGTTTCTCTGTTTTTATTTGATTGCACATTATGGTCGACACTGAACAATTAAAAGTTTTTCTTATCGATATTGTGCCCAAGACTATTCCTGTAGAAGTGCTGGATGATAGGATTAGGGAATTAGAGAGTCTCGTCGATACCTATGGTGGGATGGTCGTTCTCAAGAAATTCCAAAAAAGAGATATGCCTGATTATACGACCTATGTCGGTAAGTGAAAATTGGAAGAAATCATGGCAGAGATGCAGGCATTGGGTGCAAAAATACTTATTGTGTGAAGCGTCTTAAAGCCTTCACAAGTCTATCAGCTCAATGAAAGGTTGCGCAAAATCGGAGCAGTCGCACGGGATAGAGTCGATCTGATTCTGAAGATTTTTGCGAAGCATGCAGTGAGTGCAGAGTCTACCTTACAGATCGAACTGGCGGCCATCAAACATATGTGACCTAGGATTTTTTGAATGGGTATGGAATTGTCGCGTCAGTGATGATGAGGAAGCGGAGCTATGAGAGGACTCGGTGAAACAAATACGGAAGTGATGAGAAGGCACTTGAAAGGAAAGGAATTCAAAATTATGAAGAAGCTGGAAGAATATCAAAATATGAGAAAACTTCACAGAGAAGGAAGAAGAAAAAAAGGTATGCTGACTATAGGTATCGTGGGGTATACGAATGTCGGCAAGTCGTCCCTCTTGAACTTTCTGACTGGCAAGTGAGTGCTTGCAGAAAATAAATTATTCGCGACTTTGTGAACGCATGTCGGCAATCTTTTCCTCATGACCAATCCGGAAACATGACAAGGTAAAGAAATATTATTGAATGATACCATCGGATTTATCCGCGATCTACCACCGCAATTGATCAAAGCGTTTTCGTCAACTTTGGAAGATAGTATCGAAAGTGATTTGTTGCTCCACGTAGTAGATGTTTCAGATTCGTTCCTGTATGAAAAGATGGATGTCGTAGATAAGATTCTGGACGAAATCGGTGCTAAGCAACTGAGAATATT
>PFWQ01000023.1:0-221 GCA_002791215.1 candidate division SR1 bacterium CG_4_9_14_3_um_filter_40_9 | reverse complement strand
TCGATCTCATCAGCAAAGAGCAGTATGATGATCTCAAAGAAAAATTTCCCGATAAGAATATTGTTTGGATTTCCGTGACTAAATGATGGGGGATTGAATTCCTCAAAGAAACTTTGGTGAAATTTGTGAAAAGTTGTCCCAAATAGTTAAAATTGTTGCGTTGACTTTTTCTAGGAAAAAATTATATGTTTTTTTGTAAATAAATGTTTTTTTGTAAATAA
>PFWQ01000012.1 GCA_002791215.1 candidate division SR1 bacterium CG_4_9_14_3_um_filter_40_9 | reverse complement strand
AATCTTACTAGTGAAAAGTAATCTCATTTATTTTTTTTTGTTTTTCTGATGAAACTTATCGTCGTTACGGGTGGAGTTATGTCATGACTAGGAAAGTGAATTACTGCTGCTTCTATAGGTATCCTGATGAAATCGTCAGGTTATTCTGTGACGATGATGAAACTTGATCCATACTTGCAAATCGATGCAGGTACGATGTCGCCATTTGAACATGGAGAAACTTTCGTGACCAAAGATGGATTTGAAACAGACTTGGATCTGTGACACTATGAGAGATTTATCGATGAAGAGTTGACGAGAGAGGCTAGTGTGACTACCGGTCAGATTTATCTGTCTGTGATACAGAACGAAAGAGAAGGAAAATATTTAGGGAAAACTGTACAGGTAATCCCACATGTCACCAATGAAATCAAAGATAGGATTCATAAAGCATCTGATGGAAAAGATCTAACTATCATAGAAATATGAGGTACGGTCTGAGATATTGAATGACCGCATTTTATCGAAGCAGTAAGGCAATTGAGACGGGAATACGGAAGAGAAGATGTTATGTTTGTTCATGTGGTTCCGATTATCTGTGTTTCTACATCCGGTGAAATGAAGACCAAAGCTCTGCAACACTCAGTCATCAAGCTGAGAGAAATGGGCGTCCATCCTAGTATTTTGGTGTGCAGGACTACCAAAGCATTGACTGCTGATGCAAAGAGAAAGATTGCGATGTTCTCGGATTTGGAAGAAGAACGCATCATAGAAGCAAGAGATCAAAAAAGTATTTATAGTGTCCCATTGGCTTTTCAAGAACAGTGATTACATGATATCATCTCAGAAAGACTTCGATGAAAAAAAACTGACTGTCATATGGAAGGATGGCAAAAAATCGTTCACAATCTTCTCCATCCTGAACATGAAATCAATATCGCTATCGCAGGAAAATATACAGCACTTGATGACTCCTATATCAGCGTGGTGGAGGCGCTCAAGCATGCATGAGCATTCTACAAAAGCAAAGTGAATATTCATTGGCTCAATACAGAAGAACTGGAAACCAAGGCATGGGAAGCTGATCTCAAAAAATTCATCAAAGAAAATGATATTCACGGAATCCTTGTCCCTGGCGGATTCGGCGATAGGGGTATAGAATGAATGATCAATGTGGCTGATTATGCGAGAAAAAATAGCATTCCGTATTTTGGCATCTGTCTGGGAATGCAGGTCGCGACTATCTCATTTGCAAGGCATGTCTGCGGATTGGCGAAAGCTCATTCTACAGAATTTGATCTCAATACTCCTGATCCGGTGATCGATTTCCTCGAAGATCAAAGAACTATCACCAAAAAATGAGGCACGATGAGATTGGGTGATTATCCAGCCATCCTCGCTCCTGGAACCAAAATGTATCAACTTTATAAACAAACCTTAGGTCTGACGACAGAAGGTCCTTTGACCATCAATGAAAGACACAGACATAGATATGAAGTGAATCCAAAATATCATGAGATTTTGAAGAAAAACGGATTAGTATTTTCCGGCATGTCTCCTGATGGGAGTTTAGTGGAATTCTCTGAGCTCAAAGAGCATCCATGTTTCATAGGGACACAAGCTCATCCGGAATTCAAATCCAGACTGCAGAAACCGCATCCGATGTTTTTGTGATTGGTCAAAGCGTCACTGGACGCGAGTCTATAGACCCCACTCAACCTCCCCTTCGAGGGGAGGAAATTGTCCCCCTTGTAGGGGGATTTAGAGGATCTCTTTATTCTTTAAATTTTCTCTCATGATCAAAAGAATTATTATGTGGTTGATTTTTATCGCCATAATCGGCTGAGCAGCATTGCTTTATTACAGCGGGTATTTCATCAAAATCGTTATTACGCAACAAGAAATGTGACCATATACCTTAGTCTATGAGGCGTACACCGGCGATTACAATACCGTCGGTCCTGTCATGGATAAACTCTATAATTGACTTATCGATGATGTGCAGATCAAAACCGATAAATGATTCGGTATCTATTATGACGATCCTGCGGTTGTTGCAAAAGAACAATTGAGAAGTGATATCGGCGTGATTGTAGATGATCAGTATTCGTCAGAATTATTCCGTTTGCAAGGAAAATATGCTGTAAAAACCCGGCCTAAACAACAAGCATTGGTCGCTGAGTTCCCTTATCAATCACAGCTTTCTATCATTGCCGGTGTCATGAAAGTTTATCCAGAACTCAACAAATACGTCATAGCGAATAATCTGCAGATGCGTGAAGTGATGGAAATTTATGATAGGACTGCGAAGAAAATATTTTATGTGATGCCAATAAAATAGGGACGCGTAATAAATCCCTACCCAGAAGGTCCCCTTCCCTTTGTCAAGGGACACAAACAACGAAAGAAAATAAATAAATAATTTTATTGCCAAAAATTTCTGACATGAAAAAACAGAAAGTTTGATTATTTATCGGGCGTTTTCAGCCATGATTACACCTAGGGCAAATCGATGCCCTCAAGCAGGCTATGGAAAAGGGCGTGCGTCATTTTCTCATCGGTATCGGATCATCCAATAAAGAATTTACGAGAGATAATCCGTTCACCTACGACGAAAGAAAAAAAATGATCGAGCTATCGTTGAAAAGCATGAAGTGAATGAGCTATCAGATTTTTTCTATTCCTGATATGGATAGTGATAAAGCGTGGAAACAATATATTTTTGATACTTTGCCGGATTTTGATTTTGTAATTACCGGGAATACTCGAGTCAAAGAAATTTTCAAAAATAGTTTAAAGCTTCGCGATAAAAGTCCTTCGGACGATAAAAGCTTCGCGATAAAAATAGTATGGCTAAAGATTAGGGTGCCGGTGAAAGCTACTTTCCTTAGAGATCAATTGGCTTTGTGAAGGATAGAGGAGCTCAAAAAAGCATTACCTTTGCCACTGATTCCTTATTTTGCAAAGATAAAAGCCTCAGAAAGAATCATGAAATTATTTCATCAAGATCGCCGGACGCCGTATCTGTGCGTGGATGTCGCTTTTCAAGATAAACAAGGAAATCTGATTCTAATCGAAAGGAAGAATTATCCTTTTGGAATAGCCTTGCCATGAGGATTCGTAGAATACGGTGAAGATCCGAAAAACGCTGCAGTGAGAGAAGTGAAAGAGGAGGTAGGTGCGAAGATAAGGATTAAAAGATTGATCGGAGTGTATGGAGACCCAAAAAGAGATCCAAGAGCTCATAATGTGAGTATTGTCTACGAAGGAGAATATATTTCCGGAGCTATTAAAGCTGGCGATGATGCTAAAAGAGTCGTGAGGTCAAAAGTCGAAAGTCTAAAGTCGAAGGAAGCTTTAAAAAAAATCAAATTTTGCTGTGATCATGGACAAATAATCAAAGATTTTTTGTCAAAATCATAAAGTCTTGCAATTAGAACTGCATTTACTACAATTTTTGTGTAATCACCGAACTATGTCGGCATGGTTTTGATGTTACTCTGCAATTGCAAAGTTTGCGTCTCAACTATTTTTTACTTTTTTACAAAGGTTGTAAAATGAAAGTACTTTATTGGATTTTTTTAATTCTCGTATTGGCTAGCAGTGTTGATTGTCTTTTGTATGGATTGTGGAATATCGATTTGGTTACTAAATTCTTCCCAGACGTAGTGACCACTCTTGAAGATGCTACAACTACAACAGCAATGGCTATGGGAGCAAAAGTTCTCTATGCTGTATTTGGAGTAGCTGGTCTATGGGTAGTAGTTGCTAATTTGTTCAAATGCCAGTGCTGTAAAGCTCCACAAGCGTAATCTAGTACCGAGTATCGAGTATAAAGTGCCGAGTATAAGGTTCTTATTATATTATTTTTTAACTTGAGAAGTCCTGGCTCAGTTGTCAGGATTTTGTAAGTGCTCACTATTTTTTATATCGCTAGATTGAACAAACGACAAGCCAACCGTATCGTCTTTATCCAAAGCAAATTCTCACATTTCA
>PFWQ01000041.1 GCA_002791215.1 candidate division SR1 bacterium CG_4_9_14_3_um_filter_40_9 | reverse complement strand
GAAGATGCTATTGTAATTGATTTTTTTCAAGATGAGCACATTCCCGATAAAAAAAGCGATGATTATCCGATAGAGGAATTGATTTAGTGTTGTGAATCCTTGTCGATGAAGAAGATAATTGATGATCACTGTCGCCATCAAAATGATATTTATAAATTCCAATGCCTGCTTACTAAGTGCTGGCATATTGCTTGTAAATTCGTAGATTTGTCCCGCTGTAGCGGAGTTGAAATATTTTTTCGGCTGGGTGATCCTTTCTCCCGCAAGGATGCGTCTGATGGATATATTCGCTTTCTTGCCCAGCAGAGTTGGACTGAAGTCTTTGGGGATTGGTCTGTGTTGCAGAATCTTGAATATCCGAGAGAAGATTGCTGTCAGAAATACCGTACTCATCGCTAGCGCGATGTAGATATTTGACACTTGGTCTATGATTACTAAGATGATTGCACCTATTCAAAGAATGAAGGTTTTGTATAACATATATTTTTCTACTTCCTTGAAGAGTCCAACGATGAATGTCATAAATGCTATGATTGCCAGATTGAAGATCCATAGATATTTGAATATGAGAAAAAATCATTTGCTATCTGAAAAGACCGCTCCTATCATCAAGAGGAAGATCAATGATAGATAATATCCTAATGTAAATACTGATTTGCCGTCTTTGTAATCCACGAGATATGATCATATCCATAAGAATAAGTTTACTCACACCAATGTCAGTGATATCTTTATCAATTCCATACCAAAGAAATTAAGTACTCCCACAAAGCCGACCAGGATGATAATCCGTGCTACATAGAGACTATATCTTCCCAATATTTCCGATGATTTCATTCTGATGGTATTGGCCATGCCATGGTAACTGATGAATGATGCGAGAAAGATGATCGGCAAAAACCCCAGATATCGTAGACCGATGCCATAGAAGTAGAGTATGAATGAGATGAGTCCTAGTGAGAGTAAGAAGAGGGACATGGCTTTAAAAATGATAAAGGCTAAAGTGATAAAAGCTCGCTATTGCTTGCGATAAAAGCACTTCGTGCGATAAAACTTTATCTACTGTTTATTGATTGTTCTATATCGAGAAGTTGTTATTGATGATGCTGATGAGAATATAATAGAGGATTATTATCGCCGGAATCAATGCTATCAATATTGGAAAATGCCCAGCCGAGCTGGACTGAAGTCTCAGTTGTCTAGCTCAGAAAAGCAGCAGTCAGATGAGTCATATCTTGATGCAAAGTATATAGAAATATTCGTAATTGCTATCGCTTGAAAACAGAAAAATAGTATTTGCTAACGTGTATGTGCTTATCAATATCAAGATCAGTATAACTGTCAATTCTACTAGATCATATGTGTTGTAGAGCATATTCATCAGATGTTTCGGTGTTTTGAAAAGATGTAATACATCCTTGAAAAGGATCTTCAAGAAGATGATGTTTTTGCCGAATATCTGATAATCCTGTTCCGTGCTTTTTATTTTTCATCAGACATTTTTCAGTTGCTGTGTTTTTTCTACTTTGTTGATCTCTTTCTGGATGTCTACGTCTGTCACCACCGAATCTTCGAATATCTTCTTATCTTTGTCGGTGTTCGCATTGTAAAAGTCGTTTTCCGTTGCCTCCAATATCGCTGTCATCTCTTCTACGAGTTCGACTATTCTTTCATGATTGGTGCCTAGTTTGAGTTTTTTTAATTCATCTTCTTTCTCCCTAAGCATTTTCATATCCTTACCTGAAATGAATCACTTAGCTAGCTCTATCACGTGTTCTGTTCTCGTGAATATCCATTCGATGACTTTTTTGTCTCCCGCTAATCTCGGATCTTCAAAGATCTTTTTTTCAGCCTCTTGTTTTTGTACTACTATCTTTTTTTCTTCCTCTTTTTTCTTTTTCTGCTCTTCTATACTTGCTGCGATTATTTTCGTCACTTCGTCATTTGATATAGGATTGCCGATAAAGTTTATATAATCCACATTAAATCCTGCCATGAGAAAAAATTCACAAGCCTGGGCAAGGTTACCTTCAAAGTTTGCAAATAATCTGATATCTTGCTGGAGATAATTGATGGTAAAAGTGATATTACCAAACCCCTCCTTCTTCTCTTTATATTCTTTGAGCGAAAGAACGATGATTCATGTGCTTTCTAGGAATTTCTTGGCTAACAAAGCGGAATCGACTCACAAAATGAATTCTATGTTGTATTTTTTGTCGAACTCCTCTTTTATACCATTTACGATAAATGTCATCAATTAAATACGTGGTTAAAAAGCCAAATTCGCTTGTCCATTTTTGTCATTCTATTGAATTTTTCGAAAAAATCCGTATATACTCGGGCCCAATGAACAGTTAGTACCTAATAATTCACCGCAAATGCTCTCCAAATATTATTATGTTTAATTCATATAGAATTACCTGGCTATGTATAAAGTTTTGTAAGGCAGTATCAATGCAAAAATCATAATCATTTGTGATTTTTTTTATCCATAAAGAAATTTATGGATAAAACCGACGTTAAAGTTCTTTGGGAACTTCCAGCGTCTTGTTTTAGTTTTCTTGCACAATGAAAAAATGAGACTTTTCAGAGTTTGAAGGATGATCGATAGGATTTTGATTGCAGGCATTCTTGTATGAGCCGCATTGTTGCTGCTTTTCTGGAAGGCTGATGATAGGTTTTTGAATAAGGTGAGACAAGGCGTCTGAATTATTGGAACTGGGATCGAGGGTCGTGTGACGAGTACATGAATAAGCATTACTGGACAAAATTCTAAATTCTAGATTTTTAATTTTTACATATGGGGTGATGAAAAAATTTTGGGGTGTAGTTGTAATCCTTTTGCTTTTGCTCTTGGGATATCAATTTATGAAATCAACGCAGCTCAATCCTTCAAATGTGGATATCACATGAGCTGTTCAACATTATGTATCTGATGCACTGTGAGTGGAATTTGATTACTTGGACCATATAGACAATTATGAGGCCACTGCTGTTGAATCAGGAAAAGTGATTTTGGTAGGATGACCGGAAGTATGACTTCAGAGTATGGAAGTTTTGAGTCACGATCCTGCTCAAACTTTGGATGCTTTTCTCAAAAAATTATTAACATGAACAGACAAAAGATGTTCCTTCGAATTTAAAACATGAACTTTTCTGACTGATATCCACGCCCAACAACTTACGGTCGTCAACAAATCACCACGAAAATATCTCGGCTTGGGAACTGGTGATACGGGAGGTCCTGAATCAACTCTCTGTAAATCCATCTATGATAATCAGGATGCTTTAAAGTTCTTTGCCCTTGATTCTCGTACACCAGACGTCGTCTATTTCTTCACTATAGGAGAAGAAAGCAACATCATGTGAACTACCGACCTTAGAACTCCTCGGTATCAGACTTTGAAATTCCTTGCGACCGGTGATATCGTTTCGGCAAATGGAATCGGACCGATTACTGATGATGCTACAGGGCATATGAATCTCATCAGAACGTATTATAACGCTATCCAGACTCATGATTTCGTCACTGCCGGTTCATTGGTCGCTAGTGGAGAGAAAGATGCTGTCGCTTTGCAGAGCACCTATGCTAAGGTGCTAGAATTATCTCCATTCAAAATCGAGCAATTGGGCGACAATCTTTATCAATTCTATGTGCGTTTCCTAGATGCATGAGCGACACAGCCTTCCATCTATTCTCTCAGAAAAACTGTCATAGATGGTAAATTAAAAAGCATAGCGTGAGGTAAAATCGTGACCAATACCTCTAACGATCATTTCCGTTATTATTCAGATGAATTCATAAGTATGAGCCCAAAGACATTCAAAGTTTTAGATTTTCTCACTGCTCAAGATTTGGTGAAAAGCGATTGCACTCGCCCAGCAACAAAAGATCTCGCTTATTTCAAAAAATTGTTATCAGTCTTCACTGCACAAGATACCTGAACCAAATATACGGTGAGTTTCAAAGATCCTACCAATGTAAGAGAAGCACCTCCTGGTGGCATCGTCGGTAAGCAATCTGCCAATGTCTATGTGATTCCCAACAAGATCAAATATCCTGCTAAAGAAGCCTTCTTCGAAGATTTTAATAAGTGTTATGCAAGCAGTAAATATGTTCCTTTCTTGATCACTATCGATTCTATGATTTTTGTCGATGGGTGTGGTAAATGAGATAAATGATATTGCAGCGATATTGCTAATATGCTCAAGCAGACGATAAAGGTGAAATAATTTTAACTTCTAAATATCTTTATGAAAAAATTTCTTCGAACTTTATTGATTTTGGCCGTGTTGTGAGTTGGTTTTTTCACTATCAAAAAAAATGCGCGATTATCTTTGGATTCTACTCAATCTCTAGAAGAGA
The DNA here is from genome assembly GCA_002791215.1 of candidate division SR1 bacterium CG_4_9_14_3_um_filter_40_9. Taxonomy (GTDB): domain Bacteria; phylum Patescibacteriota; class Gracilibacteria; order Absconditabacterales; family Absconditicoccaceae; genus UM-FILTER-40-9. The sequence continues at coordinate 95 of PFWQ01000041.1, read as the reverse complement.
CATCAATTACAGGATTGGTTTTTGTCAACGACGCATGGTTTACTAAAACTCCGACTATAAGCATAGAAGATATGACAGAATATCCGGATGGAATT